>JACCZO010000268.1 GCA_013695925.1 Chthoniobacterales bacterium | reverse complement strand
TTCAGACCGCGGCCGGAGCGGGACCCGCAGGCGTTGGCGTTGCCCCAGGAGTTGTCTCGGCTTTGTCGGTGATCAGTTTGCGCAGGAACGGAATGAGCACGACGAGCGCGACCCCGACCACGAGCGCGCCCGCGCCGAGCGCGCCGAAGAGTTTCACGTAATCAGGATTGGTTGCGACCGCGGTGCTGCCCTGCGGCTCGGGAATCATCCCGGAAAAGTCGCCCGCAAAGAGCGACGCCAACCCGGTTACGAGCATCCAGCTTCCCATCATCACGCCCTGATACTGCCGCGGCGCGAGTTTGCCGATCATGGCGTAGCCGATCGGCGAGATGAGCAGCTCACCGATGCTCTGCAACACATAACTCCCAAACAGCCACCCAAACGCACTCCGGCCATCCACCCCGGCCAGCTTGATCCCCACAGGCAGAATGAGAAAGCCCAGAGCCATCAGGATCAGCGAGGTGGCAAACTGCTTCGGAATGTCGATTCTCCAGCCCCGCGCGCGCAGGCTGCTAAAAGCCGCCGCGAGCAGCGGCCCGCCGATCACGATGACGACGGTGTTGATGTTCTGAATCCACTGCGGCTGAATCTCCACGCTGCCGATCATGCGGTCGACATTGTGCACCGCGAACAGCATCAGGCCGCTCGGAGCCATCTGGTAGAGCGACCAGAACGCGAGCGAGCCGAGGGTCAAAATGAGATAGGCCGTCATGTTCCGCCGTTCGCGGCGATCCCGGTGCCGGACCGTGAGATAGATCAGCGTCAGCGCCACCGCCCCGCAGATGCTCTTGAGAATCGTTCCCGCCCCTTCCGGCCGCTGGAGCATGAACCACACGACCGGGATGAGAGCGAGGACAATGAGGTTGCCGGCAAGCAGGCGGAGCCGGAACTGTTGCGACGTCGCCTCGCGCAGCGGCGTGTTGCGATCGGTCAGCGTCGTCCAGTTAAACAAGGCGAGGACGATGGCCATGAAGTTGCCGATCGTGGCGAAGATAAAAAGACTCGAGTAGCTCTCCGTCGCCTGGTAATAGCCCGCGGCGGCGAATCCGACAAAGAAGCCGACATTCATGCCGGCATAATTCCAGAGGAACGCGCCCTCGCGCCGGGGATCCTCCGGGGTAAAGCGCTGGGTCAGCATCATGTTGATGC
The DNA here is from genome assembly GCA_013695925.1 of Chthoniobacterales bacterium. Lineage (GTDB taxonomy): Bacteria > Verrucomicrobiota > Verrucomicrobiia > Chthoniobacterales > UBA10450 > Palsa-1392. Next base: position 8,050 of record JACCZO010000268.1, on the reverse strand, counting down.
AGGTCACATTCAGACCGCAGCCGGTCAGAAAAAAAGCGAGGCCGATATAGAACATCGCCGCCGTCCCGACCGCGATGCAGCCGCAACCGATTACCTGCAGCGCCATGCCGCCGACAAAAAGATTCCGGTTCGAAAGAAATCGCCCGCCGAGATAGCCGCCGAAGAGATGCAGTCCGTAATTGAAAGCGCCGAACACGCCCATCAACGTCGTCGCTTCCTTGGCCGAAAGCTTGAGATGCTTCGTCGCGTAAAGGACGAGCGTCGAATAAAGAACCGCGAACCCGAGGGTCGCGAAGATCTGAATGAAGAAGAGCACGGCCGCCCCCTCCGGAGCTTTGGAGAAGAGGCGTTTGCTTGAAGCCGCTGACGCTGTTCTCGGTGTCAAATTCAATCACCCTCCGGAGCTTTGGAGAAGAGACGTTTGCTTGAAGTCATCAGGCGCTCTTGTCGCTTGCCGCCCGGGGCGATGTCAAGCTCCCCATTAGCTGACTTCTTCGCCGGCCGGAACCTGACCGGGCCGGAGAAAGGTTTTCACCAGCGAGCCCTCTCCACAGACGAACATCTCAGGAAAGCGTTTGAACCACGCACCCGCGGGAACTTCTGGATTCGCGTCCAGCCAGCGCGCAAACAACCCAAGTTGAGCGCCGGAAATTTCCCGTTGCCGAACCCGCCTCACCAAGTGCGCCATCAGCGCTTCTGGAATACGCTCGCGACGGATGCGAGGCATCGCTTACGTGCCGTAAAATCCGGCGAGAATTTTCGCCTCGAGACGATCCGCCTCGGCGGGGTTCTGGGCGGCCACCATTTGATCTGCCAACGCCACCAGCTCGTCAGGCAACAGCCGGTTATTTTTCCCCTGCGAACGCAGTAGAACGCTCAGCACTTCCGCTTTCTCCTGCGACGGGAGCCGTTCGATTTCCTGAATGATCTCACTCGCGGTCACGGGAAGTGATCATACCTGTGTTGACCGGGGAGATCAACCTATCTGGAACCCCCTTTGACAGATTATCCCCCCGTCGCCCCGCCGCATGGCGACGCCGAGATCGCCGTTTTCTCGCCTCGCCTGCAGGCAACGCTGCAAGCGCCCCCCGGAAGGGTTGGGCTTCCACGGTTGCGGGCGGCGGTGAGGAGTGTTTGTTGCGAACATCATCGAATGAGTAGCCACCGCTTCGATCACATTGACCTTCGGGTGTCCGACTTCGCGGAAGCCCGGAAATTTTACGACGTATTCCTCCCAGCGCTCGGTTTCCCGAAGATCCGCGTCGCGGAAACGGAGATCACCTATTACGCCGAGGGCGAGCGCCAAACGTCGCCCTTCATCGGTCTCAACGAGGAACCGGGCCACCGCGGCGACGCCAACCGCTTCGCGTTTTGGGCGGACACGGAAGAAGAAGTCAACCGCCTCGGCGCGATCATCTGCGAGGCCGGCGCGCAGAACGTCGAAGGCCCGGAGTATTGCCACGACTACACGCCCGGCTACTACGCCGTGTTTTTCGAGGACGCCGACGGCAACAAGTGGGAAATCTGCTGTCGCAACACCCGCGTGCGGTGAAGTGAGCTGGTCCGCGCCTACCTTTAAATCTCTCGTTCGTAGCGGTCGTGCGGGCCGATGTAAAACCAGATGATTACACCCTCCTTCTCGATTCCCAACGCGCGATAGCCATCGTCCACCCTCACCGACCAGAACCCTCCAACTTTCTTGAACCGCAACGAAGGATGCCGTGGATTTCATGCACCAAAGACGATACGCTTTGCGTGCCCGTTCCTGTCGGTCGGGCGATAGGCGACTGAACCACTTCCAGAACTCAGGAGCGGTCGAGGAATTCATCGAGGGGTCGGGACATACCGGCGGCGTGCTCGTTCAGGGCCCGCTCCGCCATCGCATCGAATGCCCCCGCGCGGATCGCCTCTTCAAAGGCGGCATCCACCGACTGCTCCCGCTTTTCCACGAACCAGGCCGCGAGCTTCTCAAACTCTTCCTTTGGCAACGCCTCGATGGCGCGCTCGATTTCGGTCACCGTGCTCACGGCGATACGTTAGGCAATAACGCTTTTCTGTCACGCTCGACTGTGATCATCGGCAGGGAATCATAATTCCTAGGAAACCGATTGCGGGTAGAAAATTGTGTTCGGCTCACGGCTGTACTGTCGCGTCGATGAAGATGCGACGGCAATCTCAACCGCCTTGGCCGGACCATCCGCGAGTCCGGCGCCCGAAACGTCGAAGGCCCGGAGTATTGCCACGAATACACGCCCGGCTAATACGCCGTGTTTTTCGAGGATGCCGACGCCAATAAGTGGGAAATCTGCTGTCGCAACACCCGCGTTCGCTGAACGGCGAACCCGCCCGCTCTGCGCCTCGGAATCGGAATGGGGTCAGGAGGATATTGCGCTTCATCCTCGGCTCCTCGGATTGCGGACATACCTGATCTGCACCTGTCTCGGCATCGTCCCTTCCGCCGAGGAGTCGCTCCCATCGCAAGAATATTCTCCTGACCCCTTTCCTTTCCTCAGTAAGTCCTCACTTGGGTTCTGTATTGGATCGTCGTCGCCGAATCTCATAGCGAGGCTACATTCGGTCGTGACTGGACGACTCGCGAATCAAAGATCGCTCGGCGCAAGCGCAGCATCGATGGACCCGTCGATCTCCGGCATTCGTCCGCTTTAAACAATCGGCGCCCGGATCAGCCGATTCCCCGGATCCCGACACCGGTGAGGTATTCGTATGTCGGCTGGTAGAACTCAGGCAGCCGGGTTGGATCGTTCGAGTCTCCAGGCGGTACGAAAATGATCATGCCCTGTCGGGCGCGGGTGAGCAGGACTCGGTAGGCGTTTCGCAGGAATGTGCGGTTGTCCGCGTTCGCGATATTGCACCAACGATCACCGCGGAAATCGTGATAGTTCCACGCCGACCCATTAAAGCGGAAGTCGCCGCACCAGGCGACGCAGGCCCAATCGAGCTCAAGTCCCTGCACCTGAAACTCCGTGGCGGCGTCTTCTAAATAGTAGCTGGAGCGCGTATCGTGGCGCTCGTTGAGGAAGTAGTGCACCGGATCAACCGAGACCCGGATGTCGATCGCATGCGGTTTCAGTCGCATCGCTTTCGATGAAGCGACGAGCCCGTAGCGTTCTGTTCCTCGTGCCTTTGATCGAACCCATTCCCGCGCAGTTTCGATATCCCGCGTGACCGCGATTGGGAATTTTGGCGCCAATTCCGCAAACGTGCGTTTTGCCTGCGCGTCATCACAGTCGAGCAAGGCCTTGACGAATGCCGACACGTTCTCAGCGCGGAATGAACGCATGGACACCGCTAGATGCAGCGAATCATCGAGGTGCGTCTGTGGACGCTCCTGCACCACGCTGACTGTCTCGTTCGTCGCGTATTCGCTGTCCGTGAGGCGCGACGAGATGAACATCTCCCACTGTGGAAAGCTGCGGTGCACGGCCTCGATCCACGCTTCGATGCCAGCTTCGCCGGTATTGATCTCCTGACCTCCGCCGACAAGGCAGACGATTACTGCCCAATCCTGATGCCGGTCCATGTAGGAGATCAGGAACTCCGGTTCTGACTGCGAGAAGCCGGGTCGGTTCTTCTTGCGCTGCATGAAGTTCGCGGTCTGGCGCAGGTTCCACGCGCGTTGCGCTTCATCGAAGATGACGACGTGCTCAATCGGCGGTCCGCTGTCAATCAGGCCATCGTCGCGGAAATGATGCACGTTCTGAATGAACGCTTTCACCTTCGTCCGGATCTCTCCTTTCCGGAGTTTTTGCGGTGAGTTCTTGCTCCGTTCGAATTCGTCTCGGGTGAGAGCTTCACAAAGAACTGCCACGAGCGGACCGTTTCCGGAGAGAAAGACGGCGTGCGTCGGCTCGTGAGCGTCGCGCCGGCGTGTCGCGAGGTTTAGTCCGACGAGCGTCTTCCCTGCCCCAGGCACACCTGTTACGAAACAGATACGTTTGAGACCCTTCGCTTGTGCTTCGTCCACCAGTTCCTCGATTCGCCGCGAAGTCACATTCAGATTCTGGGCTCCGGCATCGAACCGCGCGATCGCTTCGACAGAATGCTGTGCATAGAGCGAGCGCGCTGCTTCGACGATCGTGGGTGTCGGATGGTAGGAGGCAAGCGACCAAGCGTCGGCATCCATTGTAGCGCCGCCAATCTCCGCAAGGGCGGCGTCGAGAGTCCCGCGAAAGCTTGCGGGATCAAGAACCACCGGTCGGTAAAGCTTGTCCGCGTCCGCTTGTAATTCGACGACCGGACACGCAATTGCTTCAGTCGCGATCAGCAGCGGAACAATCGACGCGTCATGACTTGCCTCATGAAAATTCTTCAGATCGAGTCCGTAGTCCCAAACCTGATCGATCGCAGAACGATCGAAAGTTCTCTCGCCGACTTTGAATTCGACGGCGAAAACAACTGGCCCGATCACTAGCACCACATCAATCCGCCGCCCCATTCGTGGGATGTTGAACTCAAAGAAGATTGAGCCGCTGAGACCGGAGAGTTGTTCCCGCAGTAAATCAATCTGGGCGAGCCACGCGTCGCGTTGGGTCGGGAGCAAAGCGAAGGTGCCATTCGTGGTTAAGTGGCCGACCACGGTTTCAGGGGCCGCGGTAAGAAATTCCGCTATGGAAGCGCCATACCAATAACGCATCGACGTCGCCTTGGTTCCGGTCGCAACGACATCGACGTTCATCGGCGCGGAGTGAAACAAAATCCGTTGCCGTTGACCAGAACATCCCGACAGATCGTAAACGAGGCGCGGTGCATCATTTTGGGGCAAAAACGGGCTTTTTGGCCTCGGGAGCAGGGCGCGGCGAAGTTGGCGGTAGAGGCTTGCACCTCGGGAGGTGGATACGCCGACCTTGGGTGTGAAGGAGGGGCACTTGCCGGGTGGAGGCAGCCGCCGGGAAGGGTCGGCCGGCCAACCCCGGGAGGTGGGCGCGGGCGCTTTTGCAGGTGGGCGGCGGGACCCCGGCAGGCGGAAATGTTCACCTACCAGGGTGGCGGGTCCGACCTTGCGGGTCGGACGAACCCGACCCTGACGGGTGGCCGAGGTCACCTCAGGAGGTGACCCCGGCGCCCGATTTGGTTAGGGGGTTGGGGCGGTGGTCTTGGCTTTGGGCGCGTGTTGGCGGCTGGCTTTCAGTTGCTCGCGCAACGCGTCGATGGTGGCAATCGCGGCGATGGCCGCGTCGCGATCGGCAGCGGCAGGGTCGCTGAAACAGGTTCTACCCTGGCCACCATTCCTCCCGCTCATCTGAATTCTCCAGCTCTGTGGACTTGACTGCTTAAAGCATTCGAGATAATCCTGACCGCATCATACAAACTCTGCTCCATGGATTTTTCCGGTTGTTCGGGCCGAGGTGCTGCGATTGCTCTTTGCCAGGGGTGCCGATGAACTCTATACGCGAGAACTGGCCCGCCGCAGTTTCCTCGCCCTGCGAACCGTCCAGGATGAACTAGCCAAGCTTGAGGCGGCGAAGCTGATCGTCAGCCGGAGTAACGGATATCGTCGATTCTATCGGGCGAATCGGAGGCACCCTTTGTATCCGGCGTTGCACGAGCTTGTCGGTAAAGGCGGCGGCCACCCGAAACCACTTCCGCGCCAGTTGCCCAGCCGAAAAAACAAGAGTGGCCCTCGCCGCTGAGGTGAGCAGGCGGCGGGGAGTATACACTCCTTGATCGGTCATCCGACCGCGACCGAATCGACAGAGCCAAGGTTATCCCGCTCTCGGCTGTGGAAAACGACACGAGCGTTGCCCGAACTGGTGTTGAATGCTTTAAGCATGCGAGTTCTAATTCGCTAAGATTCTTGGCAAGATTATTTCGCGGGCTTTGCCGTAAACGGTGCGCAGCAGCGGGCGGAGCTTCAATGCGCCGGGTCATCGGCAGCGTTTGCCGGACGCGAACTCGCCAGCCATCATTCACCATGCAAAAGATTACGCCGTTTCTTTGGTTCGATTCACAGGCGGAGGAAGCAGTCGCGTTTTATCTCTCGGTCTTCAAGGACGGAAGATGCATGCGACGACACCTTACCCGGAAGAGGCGCCGCGGTCGGGGGGCATGGTTCGCGTGCAGGCCCTGCGCTCCTGATTTAGCCCTTGGGAACCGAACAAATGCTTGGTAGTCGATTACAGAAGACCCAGTTCTTTTGCGGCCTCGCGTAAGGGCGTGCCAGCTTTACCGCGGTTACGCATTTTCGCCGCGACGATTTCGCGTCGATCCTCCAGATCCTCCAAAGTGGCCTTCAGCTCGCGCAAGACGGCTTTTCCCCGACGGATTTGTTTATCGATATCGGTTGTGGCGAGGTGATTTGCGGTGGCGGATTTCAGCTTCAAAGATGTGGTGCTCATCGATAAATGTCTTTGCGGTTCCCGACAGCATACACTGTCACAGTTCTCCCTTCGAGTTCGAAAAGGATTCGGTAGTCGCCGGCGCGCAGGCGGTATTGGTTGCGGGAACCCTTCAGCTTCTTCAAGTTTCCACTCAAATCCTCCTCCAGCAGAAAAAGTTTGTGGCCGATTTCGCGGCGCAAGCGCAGCGGTAATGCACGCAACCTGGCTTTCACTTCGTCGGTCAGGATAACGGTGTAGCGCACGGAGAGGTTTAAGGGCGGCGCGGAACTGTAGCAACTCAACGAAAATCGGCGAGTGGATGGCGCGCGTCCTGAACATAGCGAGCTGGGGCTTTCAAATTTGTGACTCATGACAGCAGTTGCCTGATGCGCAGTCCCCGCTCATGATTCCCCCGATGCAAAAGTTGTGCCGTTTCTTTGGTTCGATGGGCAGGCGGAGGAGGCGGTCGCGTTTTATCTCTCGGTCTTCAAGGACGGGAAGATGCATGCGACGACGCGCTACCCGGAAGGCGGGCCCGCACCGGCCGGCTCGGTCATGACGGTGGCGTTTGAGCTGCGCGGGGAGCAGTTCGTCGCGCTTAATGGCGGGCCGGGCTATCCGTTTACGCAGGCGGTCTCGCTGGTGGTGAACTGCGACTCGCAGGAGGAGATCGATTATTACTGGGAGAAGCTGCCGGCCGACGGCGGCGAGCTGAACCAGTGCGGCTGGTTGACGGATAAATACGGGATGTCGTGGCAGATCACGCCGGGCAAGGTGTGGGATTGGTTGCGGGACGATGATCCGGCGCCTGCCCAGCGGGTCACGGCCGCCTACTGGCAGATGGAAAAGCCGGACGTGGCTGCGCTGGAACGCGCCGCCGCCGGTTGACCTGCTCGTCGCGCGGCTGGCTTTGAGTTGCTCGCGCAGGGCGTCGAGGCCCTGGCTTTTGCCCTCGCTCCGGATGTAGCCGTAGGCTTCGAGCGCGGCCCCGTAGAGGTCGCAACTCAACGCCCTCGGCCTTCAGCAGATTTGGCCAGTTCGCAGATTTACATCTCGACCGCTTAAAGCGGTCGAGTTCTCCCTCCCGCTTCACACGTTCCCGCGGCGACTACTGCCATCCCCGGGCGAGGCGATTCCGGTCGCCATCCGCGCACAGCCCCAGGAACCCGGGACGGCAAGCATGCTATACGTGGTTCGCGTATAGCGTCGAATCCAATCGTAGATCTGCCAAGCGCGTCGCCGGAATCGCATTGAGATCCGGCGCAGTCTGGCCGGAATCGAAGCGGGCCTTGCGGGACAGTGCTATCATTGCCAGCATCTTTCGCATGCGACAAATTTTGATTCGACAACTGGAGGACTCCGTCGTGCGCAGGCTGCGGGCGAAGGCGGCTGCTGAAGGCGTCTCCGCCGAGGAGGAGGCGCGGCGGATTCTGCGTCGATCGCTCGTGGGCGAGGTGCCGGCAATGCCGTTGCTGGATTTTCTGCGCACGATGCCCGAAGTGGACGATGACCGGATTTTTGCGCGACCCAGGCGCAAGTCGCGCCGCATCGCTCTGTGAACGGATTTCTCCTCGACACCAACGTAGTTTTGGAGGTGCGGAAACGCGACCGGTGGCAACCCCGCGGTCGCAAGGTGGGCGGCCAATGTTCCGCCCGACCGCAACTTTCTAAGCCGTAACGATGCAGTTGAGCGAAAGGCGGAGAGATTTGAA
>JACCZO010000190.1 GCA_013695925.1 Chthoniobacterales bacterium | reverse complement strand
CCTCGCCCCATCTTGCCCCAGGCGCATCAAATGGACGGAACTTTTTGCCGGGCTGAGCTGGTTTGGCTTGATTCGGGGGCGCATTTTCATGCAGGCTCAGAAGGCCGGAGGGAGATGACGGCTCCGTGCCGGCTTTCACCACAAACCAAAAGGAGGAGTCAGGATGTCGAAATCTACGAAAACTTGCGCGGTCTTAGCGTTCACAATTCTGGCGAGCTGCAGCGCGCTCGCTCAATGGGAGCCGGTCGTTTCCGGCACGGCGAATCTGCTGCGCGGGGTCGCGCTGCTCGATTCCGGGGTCGGCTATGCGGTCGGCGATGGCGGCACGATCCTGAAATCGACGGATGCGGGCGCGACTTGGAGCGCGCTTGCCTCAGGCACGAACAGCACTCTCTATGATGTCCACTTTTTCGATGACTCGACCGGGGTCGCGGTGGGCGACGGCGGTCTGATCCTGCGCACGACCGATGGCGGCGCGAGCTGGCCCGCGGTCACGAGCGGGGTGCGCGATGCGCTCCGGGCGGTCTCTTTCAGCGGGGCTAATGGGATCTGCAGCGGCGGGTCGCTCGATATTCTTTACTCGTCGGATTCCGGGGCGACCTGGACGGTGGCGCAGAAGAATTTGTTCGCCAGCGGATTTTTCGGCGCGCACATGCTGAGCCCGACGGTCGGATTTGTGACCGGCCAGAACGCGATTTTCCAGGGCATCTTCGGGTCGACGGTGGATGGCGGCGCGCACTGGTCGTTTCACACTTTCTATTTCAACAACAGCGAAGGCAGCGCGGACGATGTCTTCTTTTTTGATGGCGCCACGGGAATCACTTCGGGGGTTGTGTTCGACGGCACTGGCGCGATCGCGCGGACGACGAACACGGGGTCGACCTGGAACTCGAGCCTGTTCCCGCAAGGACTTCAGGGGATCGATTTTCCCAAACCGGAAGCCGGCTTCACGGTGGGATTCTTCGGCACCATCTTCAAGTCGACCGATCTCGGCTTGAACTGGTCGGCGCAGGAGAGCGGGACGACTTTCGATCTGCTCGATGTGCGTTTCGCGAGTGACGGCCTGACCGGTCTTGCGGTAGGCGCCAACGGGACGATTCTCCGCACGAGCAACGGCGGCTCGGGCGACGAGTTCGCTCTCGTGGCCGCGGCTTCGCGCAAGGGGCATTTCGAAATCGACTTGCCGCTCACCGGCACGCCCGGGGTTGAATGCCGCGACGGCGGGGCGCGCGGAAATTACAACGTGGCGCTGACTTTTAATCATGACCTGAGCTCGGTCGATGGCGCGGCCACGAGCTGCGGAACGGTCGGCGGGTTCGAGATCGACCCGGAGGACGAGAGCCAGCTTCTCGTTCGTCTTACCGGGGTCGATTGCAACGCCGAGGATGTCACCCTCACCCTCACGGGCGTGCAGGACGACGCTGCGGGTGTGTTGCCCTCGGTCGAAGTGACGATGACTCTGCTCCTCGGCGACGTCAGCGGAGATGGAATCCTGAACTCGACGGATGTCCGGCAAACCAAGCGAGCGCTGAAAGAGCGGACGGACGAAACCAATTTCCGCGCTGACGTTAACGCCGACGGTGTGATCGATGCGGTGGATTTCGCGATCGTGAAGGGGCAGGTCGCCGCCGGCCCGTAAGCGGTCGGCACGGGCCCTCCCCTTTCTTCTCCGTGGCTTTGGCGGCAGTGTCGGTAACATGAGCAAGGCATTTACCCGGGAAGAAAACGACGGCACCTACGTCGTGACTGTCGAAGGCGTGGACATCTATGATCCGGTCAAGAACAGCATCGAAGCAACGAGCGCATCAAAGGTCGCCGCATGGTTCCTGGATACCGACTATGACGGAAAAGTCTTCTGCATTTGCCAGGCCTTCTTTCCCGACAAAAGCGCGTGGGAAAAACTCAGCCGCGCGTTGAAAGGCAGCATCGAAGAAGGCGCATTCGAAGCGCTCTCCGGAACGACCAGCATCCCATTCAAACCCGGCGAACGAAAAACTATTGCGGTGAAAGTGATCGACCCGCGGGGGAACGAAGTGATGAAGGTGCATCGACTCCGAGGCGAGAACTATGGAGAATAACTGTGTGAGCCGGCAACGGAACGGAAGTCAGGCATCCATGCCTGACTCGGCCAACAGGATTCCAGCCTGTCGTCGCAGAAGCAGCGCGGGCGCCCGAACCCAGCGCGCGCCAACGCCGCTTGCGCGACCTCGATCTCGTGGCCGCGTAGAGTCATGGGGCGAGCTTTCGAGAAAAGCCCTTCGATGAAGGAACACTGACCAAGCTCGAACTTTTCCAGCGCTATGCCGAGGCGTGGCTGCCGGTCTTTGTGGCCCGCCACGAAATCATCTGGTCGGAGGTCAACATCTTCGATTTCTTTGTCGGCGCCGGGATGGATGTCGCCGGCAAAGAGGGCAGCGCGCTGCGGCTTTTGCGAGCCTTCGAAGGACAGAAAGCGTATCTGGGACGACCGGGATTGCATGTCTCCCTTCGGCTCTCGGGTGCGGACGGGGAAAACGTGAAGCAATTGAAACGCGCGTTGGCGGCGCGGCAGGCAGATGCGTTGCCGGTAAACATCGAGATCAAACAGGCAGACTTTGCGGAGCGATTCGCGGCCGTGAAGGGCGAGTTGGCCAAATCGTCATCGGCCAACCTGCTGATCATCGACCAATTCGGCATAA
>JACCZO010000178.1 GCA_013695925.1 Chthoniobacterales bacterium | reverse complement strand
GGACGTCGTCGAGGCGGGCGCTGTCGGTCTTGGCGGTCAAGATCTCCGCCTGGCGCGCGTTCCCGACTTCGTAGCGCGCCTGGCTCAGGTCCGCGAATTGGTCGAGCAACCCGGCATTGCGCCGGTTCACTTCCAATTGCGCATGTTCATTCGCAAGGCGGTAATAAGCCGCCCGCACCTGCGCGATGACGTCGAGCTGGGTGCGGCGCAAATCTTCAAAGGCCTCGCCAGCTTCAGCCGTGGCGGCGCGCGCCCGACTGCGATTCTTACCGGTCAGCGGCAGTTCCTGTTCGAGGGAAAGGGTTTGATCGGTAAATCCGTTCGGATTGATATTCACGAAACGGGTGGCGACCGACTCCCCGCGCAGCCGCAGATCTTCCCAGGCGGCGGCTCGCGGCACCCGCGCTTTCATCGCCTGCCATTTGGCTTCGGCGGCTTTAATCGAGGGATTGCGTTCCGCGACTACGCGGGTCACTTCCCGCAAGGAGAGCGATCCCTCCCGCACCGCGCGATCGTCGTTTCCGGCGAAGGCGGCCTGAAGGGTCAGAGCCAGAGTTAAACTACAGAGATAGAGACAGGTTTTTTTCATTGATCCAAACGAACGGTTGAGAGATCAGGCAGGCCCCAAATGGGCACACCTTGAGCGTCAGCGTTCGCGGATCAGATGAGATAGGTGCAGAAAAGCGCGAGAGGCGGCGGCGAGTGAGCCACCGGCGGCGCTTTTGCGAGACGAATCCAGGGCGGGTTCGGAGGAAAGATTATCAGACTAACGAGAGTAGCCGGAGCGGGAGCCGACGCGATGGAATCAACCGCCCGCGGAGGAGTCGTCGGCAACTGCGCACCTTCGCCCGGGAGGATGCAGCAAGGCGCAGTCGCGCAGCAGCCATCGGCGATGGTGACCTGGTGTGATCCCGGGTCGGCACAGCATTTCGGCTCGGGCAAGGCATTCGCCGGCAGCAGGAAAGTCATGCTGACCAGAAATGCGATGACGACTCTCCCAAACATGCTCCACCCTTAACACTCGTAGGTCTGCAAGTCGAGGAAGAACCCGCCAGCTCGCTCCTGAGGCTGAGATGAATGCGCGCGCCCGCGCTAAGCTCCGGCCGCGGCCCAGCCATGAAAAAACATGATGACTCCAAGGGAGAAATAAACGAACCCGGGCCATGGCAGCTGGCGCGGCTCCACCATGAGCGCAATCCTGTCCGAAGCGACGCCGACCGCGGCCTGGCACAAGCAGCCCGCCGATTTCCCCGCGCGTGTCGCGCGCTGCACAAGAAATTCCGACCCGCCGACTAATGACCGGGACCGCGCGGCGTGATCGTGAGCGTTCCTTTCATCACCATCTGATGCCCCGGAAAGGCGCAGAGATAGGGATATGAGCCCGGAGGCGGCGCCGGGAAAGTCACGCTGCTGCTCTCCCCGCGCGGAGTGAGCCTGGTCTTGGCGATGACGTTGGGATCGTTAGGCGCGACAAAGTCGTTTTCGGCCCCGGCCGCGACGCCATCGCGCACGACGGATTCCTCCGTGCCCGGTTGAGCGAGAATCCAATTGTGATCCATTGTCACGAGCCGGGAACGATTATGAAAGGTGACGGTGATAAGGGCGCCGGCAGGAGCGCTCAGCTCGCGCTGATCGAAGACCATCGAATCGCCCTGCGTCCCGATTTCGAGCATGATCTGCGGGGCATGCGGAGAGATGGATTGCGCGCCAGAGTCACAGCCTGCGATCGTGAAAGTCAATCCGGCCAGAAGAACGAAAAAGGCCAGGGCGCGGCACCGTGGGAAAAAAGTTTCGCGTCTCATTTGATCAACAAGCCAGTGAGCCAGAGCCCGGCCATCCCCGCGAGCGCACCTGAGAAGGCGGTGAGCGGGCGCGGCGTTTTTTCCATGTCCTGCAGGAGGCGTTTGCAAATCGCCCACGCGACCTGAAAAACCGCGCCCGCGCCGATGGCAAAGAAGATCAGCGCCAGCGGCTGGTAGTAATTGAAGCCGCCCAGGTAACAGCCAAGGTTCGCCGGCAGTCCCGCGATCGCGCCCATGAGCGCGAGCTGGCCTAACGATGTCCGCTGCCGCAGGATGGGCGCAATGATGCCCAGGCCTTCTGTTACATTCTGCACGATAAAGCCGACCACGAGGTAGGTGCCAAGCGCCGCCGCTCCGACACTGTAGGCCGCGCCGATGGCCAGCCCCTCGCCAAAATTGTGCAGCCCGATGCCGACGGAAATGAGGAACGCGAGCGAAGTTCGCTGCTCGGCCTCGCCGCGCGCGGCGCGGGATTCCCGGCGGCTGATCGCCTGGAGCAAAAGAAAAGAGCCGGCGATGCCGATGCCGACCAGCCCCGTCCCTTGCAGGGCGTCGCCGATCCCTTCCCGCAGCTCGAGCGCTTCCTGCGTCGCGTCGATCCCGAGATAGACCAGCATCCCGGCGGTCAGGGCCATGAGAAAAACGAAGAAGCCTGGGCCAAGCCGCCGCAGCGCCGGCAGCCAGCAGATGCCAAGAAAAACCGGGATGACACCGACATAGAGACCGATGAGCGAGAAAGTTGCTGACGAGACGAAGAAGAGGACGTCGGTGGTTTCCAATTGGACGATCTGCTCAAACATTATGCCGAATTGGTCGATGATCAGCAGGTTGGCCGATGACGATTTGGCCAACTCGCCCTTCACGGCCGCGAATCGCTCCGCAAAGTCTGCCTGTTTGATCTCGATGTTTACCGGCAACGCATCTGC
>JACCZO010000234.1 GCA_013695925.1 Chthoniobacterales bacterium | reverse complement strand
TCAATCCGCTCGAAGCCGGTTCATCGGCGAGCACGATGTCGAGCCGATGCGCGGCCAATTGCGCGAGCAGCGGTTCCACCTTTCCTTCGCGACAGATCATCAGCACCGGCGGCCGGAGCCGAAAGACAGGACGCAGGATTTCGTACGCAATAAACTTCGGCACCGAGTCAGCCACGCCGACGTGAAAACGGGCTGGCCGCTCCCCCGGACGGTGCTTGACCGTGTTCATCATCTCGCGCCCGAGGGAGAAAATGTCCTGGGCGTAGCCCATCACGACCCGGCCCGTCTCGGTCGGCACCTTCGACCGTCCGCTCCGGCGGAAGAGCGGCTCGCCGAGGGCTTTTTCCAACGCGCTGATCTGCGCAGAAATGGAAGGCTGCGAGACGCGAAGTTTTTCGGACGCCTTCCGCAGGCTGCCTTCCTTTGCCACCGTCCAGAAATAAAGGAGGTGATGATAATTGAGCCATTCCATGCCACTAACCACTGTTCCAGAAATACGAACTGTTAGACAACTTTTTCGTATTAGTGGAACCGTCGCCGAGACCCCATGGTGCTGCCGGTCAACCGAAACGAAGCTCTTAACAACAGGAACTCCGAAACTATGAAACTCATGCTGAAACATTCCGGAATCCACCCGGCCAAGGGACTACGCGCGATCGTGCAGCAGAAAATTCTCACGTTGATGCCTCTGCGCCAGATCGACCTGGCGATGGTTCGCATCACGCGCGAAGAGGAGGCGAGTCCCGCCTTTTGTGTCCGGGCACATCTCGTCACCCCGGGCCCGGACTTGTTTGCGGAGGCACGGGATCATACCTTTGCCGCTGCGCTCGGGAAGGCGATGAAGCAACTCACCGCTGGGATCAAGGTACGTGCGAGTAAGCGGCTGACACGGCTCAAGAGCAATCTGGCGGAGCGCCGGGGACCGGTGGGACGTTTGATGGCGAGCAAGGCGGCGCGCTAGCCACTGTCACCTCGGCCACAAGCGCGACGAAGAGCGTCGCGGAACGAATGATGAATCCCTCAACTCTATGGTGGATGGGATTCTTCGGTTTCGTCTGCGTGATGCTGGCGCTCGATCTCGGCGTTTTTCATCGCAAGGCGCACGCGGTGAAAATACGCGAGGCGCTGATCTGGGTCGGCGTCTGGGTCACGCTCGCGCTCCTTTTTAATCTTGGGATCTATCTCGGTTGGGTCGGTTCCTACCCGGGGCCCGCGGTGCGGCAGCAGGCGGCGCTGGAATTCTTCACCGGTTACCTGATCGAGCTCTCGCTCAGCGTGGATAACGTTTTTGTCTTCGCTTTGCTCTTTAGCTATTTCCAGGTGCCGCCGCGCTACCAGCATCGCATCCTCTTCTGGGGCATTCTCGGCGCGCTCGTCATGCGCGGGGGCATGGTCTTCGCAGGTGTCGCACTTCTGCACGCGTTTCACTGGGTAATCTATGTCTTCGGGGCGATTCTCATCATCGCCGGCATCAAAATGTGGCGCAGTCACGGGGTGGAAATCGAGCCGCAGAAAAATCCTGTGCTCCGGCTGGTGCGGCGCGTTTTCCGCGTTGCATCGGGCGATCACGGACAGAGCTTTTTCGTGCGCGAAAACGGCGTCCTGGCGGTCACGCCGCTCTTCATCGTGCTGATTTTCGTCGAATGGACGGACCTGATTTTCGCGATCGATTCGATTCCGGCGGTGCTCGCGGTGACCCACGATCCGTTCATCGTGCTGACCTCGAATATCATGGCCATTCTCGGATTGCGTTCGCTTTATTTCGCCCTCGCCGATGTGATGAAACGCTTTCATCTGCTCCACTACGGCCTCGCTGCCATCCTGCTTTTCGTCGGCACGAAAATGCTCCTGGTCGAAATCTACAAAATGCCAACGCTCGCCGCGCTCGGGGTCGTCGCAGGCATCCTCGTTGTTTCGGTGGTCGCTTCGATCCTGCGTCGACCGCCACCTTCCGGGCCTCCCCCTGGGACGGGAGCAACAGTCAGCCGCTCTACCTCGTCGCAGAGGGAATAATCCCCTCGTGCCAATGCGACTCATTCGCGGGGTTATTCGATGACGCCGCTGGTCTTGTAAAGGTGCGCGAGTCGCAACTCGATCACTCCAGCTGCGGAGCGTTCGACTCGAATCAAAAAGGCGGTCTTGATTATTAAAGTAGCCAAGTCGCTGAGAGATTCGGTAGCCTGCGACCATGCATGCGCTGTTAGTGTTTCTGCAGGTGTTCGTGGCGGCCTCGATCTTCTTTGTCTGGGGCGTTCGTTACCCCAACATCATCGAGGAATTCAAACAGTACGGGTATCCGGATTGGCTGCGCGATATCGTTGGGATCTTGAAAGTGAGCTTTGCGATCTGCCTCCTCGTCGGAATCGGGCGTCCCCGCGGCGCCGTCCTCGGCGGAGTAGGCATCGCCGTGCTCATGCTGGGCGCGCTGGGAACGCATCTGCGGGTGAAGAATCCGCCATTCAAAATGCTTCCCTCCGCAACCCTGCTCATTCTCTCACTCGTGATCGCGTATTGGAATTACCGAATCCTGTATCCGACCTAGCGGTTTTTTCCGGGATTCAGGCGGGCGGCGGTTGGCGGGCGGGACACGATGCACGATAGTATCCCGTGAGCACTCCATATCTTTATCGGTTGAGCTGGATCCTGGGTAGTATGTTGGTCGCGATCGCGATGACCGGGACGGCGCGTGCTGACGACAGCGGGATCGAAGGCGTGATTTACGTTTCGCCCAGCCGTGGGGGGCCGCAACGCGAGGACGCTCCAAGCAAGGCGCCGGTCGCAAACACCGCCTTCGTCATCCGGCAGGGAGACGAGAAGGTGACTTCATTCAAGACCGACGAAAAGGGCCACTTCAAAGTCAATCTGCCACCCGGCCACTACGTCATCTCGCGGGAAGAGGGCGGGCCGGCGATCGGGCATTGGCGCTTTGAGGTCGAGGTGGCGACCGGCAAGATGGCCACGGTCGACTGGACCGCAGACAGCGGGATGCGCTAAGCGCGCGGCGGGGCAAATCGAAATCGGCCGCATTTGCGCCATCCGCGCAACTCGGAATGACGGCGAAGATGTGCCATCGTTCGGCGATGGCCTTTGCAGACAACCAGCTCCTCTTTGGGGCAGATCAAACGCCGCGCATCGTCGCGATCGAGCTCGGTGACACGGGCACGGTGCGGGTTTACCGGCGCGACGCAAAAGGAGCGACGGTTTGCGACGTTGAAGAGTTCCATCCTTTCGTCTGGGCCGATGGCGACGTGGCCGATCTCGGCCTAACAAACGCCGAAACGCTGTCCGGGAACCTGAAATACAACTGGCTCGTCACGACCGACAGCTGGAAGGAATTAATCGCGCTCCGGAACGGTCTCAAGCAAGCGGGGCGCAACTTTTTTGCCCTGACCGACCCGGTGCAGCATTATCTCACGCATACCGGGCGCACGCTCTTCAAAGAGCTTCCCTTTGCAGAGTTGAAACGGATGCAGATCGAGGTGCTGGCTGTAGCCGGGGACGCTGTCCCCGGAGGCGAAGCTGGAAAGAAGGGCGCGACCGGGGACAGCGTCCCCGGCTACAACGATCACCTGACCAGCATTGCGGTTTCCGATAACTCCGGGTTCGAGGAATTGATCGAGGTGAATCCAAACGCGATCGAGGAATCCGAGCACGCCGCGATCAGGCGCCTGACGAACCTGATCAAGGAGCGCGACCCGGATGTGATCGAGGGTCATAATCTCTTCAAATTCGATCTCCCATTTCTCGTCGCCCGCGCGCGCAAGGCGAAGACGAAGCTCGATTGGGGGCGGAGCGGAGGTTTTCTCCGCTCGCGACCGTCGCGACTCCAGATTGCGGAGAAGACGATCGATTATCCGAAGTTTACGATCGATGGCCGACATTTCGTCGACACTTTTCTCCTCGCGCATTTTTACGACGTCGGGATGCGTTCGCTGACCGGTTTCGAGCGGAGCGATGTTGCACAGCATTTCGGCCTCACGAACGCGCTCGATGTCTCGCAGTTATCCGGCAAAGAACTCCAGCGCGCCTGGGAAGACGATCCGGCACGCTATCGCGAGCGCGCCTTATGCGCCGTCCGGGAGACGCGCGCGGTGGCCGACCTGCTGAGCCCGAGTTACTTCATTCAGGCGCAGATTTTCCCCTACAACTATCAGGACGTGATCGTGCGCGGCAACGCCACCCGGATCAACGCGCTCTTCCTGCGCGAATATCTCCGCCAGCGTCACAGCATCCCCGAGATGCCGATGGCGCGCGGATTCGAGGGCGGCTACACCGACATCTTTTTCACCGGCGTGGCGCGCAACGTCTGGCATTGCGACGTCGCCTCGCTTTATCCATCAATCATGCTCCAGTTCGATTGCTTTCCGGTGAACGATCAGCTCCAGATTTTTCGCCACTTGCTCACGGACCTGCGGACCTTCCGCCTGCAGGCCAAAAGCGACATGCGTGATGCGAAGGACGAGCCCACGCGGCGCTACTTCCACGCGCTGCAGAACACTTTTAAGATCCTGATCAACAGTTTCTACGGCTACCTCGGTTTCGCACAGGGCAGTTTCGCCGACTTCGAAGCCGCCGCGCGCGTGACTCAGATCGGTCGGGATCTTCTCAAGAAAATGATCGAATGGCTCAAGGTCAAGGGCGCACAGGTCATCGAAGTCGATACCGACGGCATCTATTTCGTCCCGCCCAAGGTAGCGCAAGCTTCCAGCTTGCAGCCTAACGAGAACCAGCAGGATGCAGGTTCTACCATCGAAAATCTGCGCGCGGGTCTTGCCAAGGAACTGCCGCCCGGAATCGAAGTCGAGTTCGACGAACAATTCGAGGCCATGTTTAGCTACAAGGCGAAGAACTACGCGCTCCTCACCCGCGAAGGCGAGGTCGTGATCAAGGGCGGCGCGCTCAAGTCGCGCGGGCTGGAGAAATTCCAGCGCGTTTTCCTGGAGGAAATGATCAAGCTCCTGCTGGAAGGAAAGCCGGAGGCGATCCCGGCGTTACGCGACGAGTTCGCGCGCAAGATCCGCGAGCGGGAGTGGCCGATTGAGATGCTGATGAAAACCGATACGCTGCAAGACTCGCTGGAAAAGTACCGCCAGAAGATTGCGGGCGGCGGCCGCAACCGGGCCGCCGCCTACGAGCTTGCCCTAACGAGTGGACGGAACTACAAGCCGGGGGACCAGATCAGTTACTACGTGAAGGCGACGCCGAAGAAGGTCGCCGCCTATGAAGCGGCCAAACTTGTGACCGATTTCGATCCGCAAGCCCGCGACGAAAATGTCGACTACTACATCGCCAAGCTCGACGACCTGGTAAAGAAATTCGGCGGCGTGATTTCCTCTTCGTCCACCGCGACACAGGAAAGTCTGGCGCTTTAGTTAAAATCTAGGAATTCCGAAGTCCTTGGAAGTCTTCATGATCAGGATCGTAGCCGGCCCCGATTCCTTCTGTGGCTAGGGCCGTTCGCCGAGGGTCAGATACTTTCCGATGTTGGCGGATTCCACGGCTGCGCGGATTCGATCGAAGTTCCTCTCGAGGGTTGGCCGATGATTGGTCCACAGTTCTAAAATTCCAATCCCGCGCGCGGCGAGGTTCTGCTGATAGCGGAGGTTCTTGTCTGCAATGATAAGGAGATCGAAACCGGCCGCTTTAGCATTCTCCAGCAATTTTCCATTACTGATTCCGCGCCAGCCCATCTCGACCGCAGTGCGAACATCGTGATCAAGAAGCGCCTTGCGCACCTGAACGGGAACCGATTCGTCGAGGAGAATTCTCAAGCGGCGCACTCCTGCTCAATGCGCTCTTGTCCGTAGCGCAGAACAGCAGCCGCTTGTTCGCGAGTCACTGAGGGGAAGGACTCGAGGAAGTAGTCGAGGGACAATCCGTCGGCCAAATATTCGAAGAGCGTGCGAACCGGAACGCGCGTGCCTTTAAACACCGGCGTGCCGCCAAGGATTTCCGGATCGACGGTGATGAGCGAATCGCCACTCATAATCCACCAAGTATACAGCGATCGACGGTGAGGTCACTTCGAAAGCTCGCGCTCCGAGTGCCATTGTTGACGGCAGCCGCGGCCTCAACCGTGAGGCAGGAGAGCCTGGCGCTTTAACTTGAAAGCCAGGGAAGCTTCGGACGCATCAACCCCTTCCCTGTCTCGAGCGCGCGAATCGATCTGAGCAGTCGCTTCGCATTCGCGGGCGAAGCGAGCAGATAATCAGTTTCGGACAGCGCCTTCGATTTGCGACCCTCTTGTCGTTTCATTTGAGTTGCTCCCATTCGTCTGGCTCAATTTCGGCCTGCTTAAGCACGCGTTTTCTAACGTCCAATCCAGATCGCCCCGATGCGGATTCGGAATTGGCACGGTGTGCGTACCTTTGCGCATCGCGCCATGACTCTTTCCTGCTTCCGGTCCGGTTCATCCGAGAAGACGCATCCGGCGGATCAGTTCGCGCCGGCTAATTGGTTTCGGCATATTCCGGCTTCGGATTTATATCGATCCCTCCGAGCGTCGGAAAATCTTTATCGCCAAATCGGAGCTTGAGCATGAGCCAATCCTCCAGCGTGCTCTGCAATTCCTCCCGGCACGCCTCGAGAGTTGCCTCCTCTGCCCAGAGTCCCTTCAGTCCCGGTATGGTCGCGAAAAAGCGGCCATTCTCCATCAGCTCGTAGTGTGCGAGCCGCATTGCTTCCCGAATGTAATCAGTGAGCATCGCCCGCCATCCTACGGCGATGTCGTTTGCGTTTCACCAAATTTCCATGGTTGAAGATCGGTGGCGGCCCTAACGAGCCCCGAAAACGTTCGGGGCAACTACAAGCCCGCCGACCAGGTCAGCTACTACGTCAAGGCAACCCCCGAAGAAGGTCGCGGCCTACGAAGCCGCCAAACTGGTGGTCGATTTCGACCCGCAAAACCGCGACGAGAATGTCGACTACTACGTCGGGAAGCTTGGCGAACTGGTGAAGAAGTTTGGTGGAGTTAGTGCCGCCGCTATGAAGTCAGACGCGAAGCAGGGGAGCTTGGCCCTGTAACCCGGAGGTTATCGTCTCGAGCAGGTGCTGCTGAATTTGCTCACGAACGCGATCAAGTTCACGACCGCCCTCGCGCAGCTACACTCGACGCAGTGCGAGCGCGGCTACATCATCATCGAAGGCTGGCGCTTCCGATTTCTGTCCGAGTTCTGCGATCAAGCGAGGGAGGAAGCCGGCGCGTCCGCCGAGCCGCGCGAATTCCTGCGCGAGATCGTCGCCGGTAAGACGGTCCCCGCCGTCGGATCGTGAACTGTAAACACCGTCGGTGTAGAGAAGCGCAGTGTCGCCGCGCGCAAGGGTCGTGGCCGTTTCGGCTATTTCGATAGCAGGGTGAATGCCGATCATCGTCGCGAGCGACGACACGGTTTCGACGGATCCGTCGCGCCGGCGAAGCAAGAGCGGCGGATGCCCGGCCCCAGCGAAGGACAAGCGGCCGTCGGGTTCGACGACGGCACAGCATGCGGTCATGAAAGAACGCCCGCGGAGCACGCCGTAGAACTCGGCGTTCACACGCGTGAGGATGCCGTGGGCGGTCTGCGATTCCGAGCTGGCGTGCGTGAAGAGCAAGGCGACGAGCGTCGTAAAAAGCGCGGCGGCAACGCCGTGCCCCGTGGCATCGGCGAGCCAAAAGAGCGAGGCGCCGTGCTCTAGCAGTCGCCACCCATAAACATCGCCGCCCACTTGGATCACAGGCGTGTAGAGCGTCTCCACTTCCCAGCCATCGAGCGGCGGCAGCGCGGAGGTGACGATCGCCTGCTGGGTGGTGCGGGCAACGGCGAGGTCCGCTTCCTGCGCCTTGCGCCAGATAGCCATCTCATGGTTTTGGGCGTGCAAAGCGGCGGCTAGTTCCTGTTCGCGGTCGCGAGCGCGCTTTTTCTCGAGGCAGGCGCCGAGGCGGGCTTTCAGTAGCGTAGGCTCGAAGGGTTTTGGCAAATAATCCTCCGCGCCCAAGCCAATGCAGCGCACGACCGAGTCGAGCTCGCTGAGTGCGGAAATCATGATGACGGGTATGTGGCGCAAGGCGTCCTCGGCCTTGAGGCGCTGCAGTAGTTCGTAGCCGTCCATTTCCGGCATCATGATGTCGAGCAGCACGAGATCGACGTTGCCCCCGCGCAATTGATCAAGCGCCGCTTGTCCATTCTCGGCGATGGCGACCGCATAGCCCTGCCGCTTCAACTGCCGCGAGAGCACGTCACGATTGGCTTCGACGTCATCGACAACCAGTACCAGTCCTTGTGCGGCGCCGGAGCCGGATTCCCCAGCCGACAGCTTTGCCTGAATAATGTCTCCGGTCTGCCGGTTGTCTCCCGTTGCCCGCGACTGCGAGACAGAGACGACAGAATCGAAGTTGTCGTTGATAAGCGACAAGAGCTGCTGGCCTGCAGCGTGAATTTTTTGGAGATCAGCGAGGGCGTTGTCGCGCGTCGGCTCCTCCGCCTGCTCGATCAGGAGCGCGGAGAATCCGATAATGTGATTGAGCGGTGTGCGCAGATCATGGAGCAGGCTGCGCGGCAGCCGGTGTCGCTCTGTATCGCCGGCTGGGTGCTGCGCTTCGCTCACGGTGCCGCTTTTCCGCCGCCAGCCATCTCTTTCCCACGGGAGCCCAAAAGTACCTCGATTTTGCCCAGCAAACGAGCGAGCTCGACGGGTTTTGTGTCGTAGTCATCGCAGCCGGCTTCGAGGGCTTTTTCGCGATCACCCGACATGGCATGCGCGGTGAGGGCGATGACGGGGATGTGCTGCGTAGACGCATCAGCTTTGAGACGGCGCGTTGCCTCCCATCCGTCTACAGTCGGCAGGCTCATGTCCATTAAAACCAGATCAGGCGACTCGCTTTGCGCCATCGCCACGCCGCTCGGCCCATCCACTGCCAGCACGACCTCGTACCCTTTCCGCGCCAGCCGGCGCGAAAGCATGTCGCGGTTCATCTCGCTATCTTCGACTAACAATATTTTATACATGCACCTCACTCTTATCGCGGGCGGCGCAATCGGCGACCAAGTCTCGCACCTGATTGAGCACCGCTTCGCGTGAGTCACCAGCCTTGTGCAGAATTGTCTCGACCGAGCCGTTGAGCCTGCGTCGCTCCTCAGCACTGATATCTTTGGCGGTCACCACCAAGATAGGGATTGACCGCCATTCGGGACGCTGACGGACGCGGCTGACGAACTCGAAGCCGTCCATTTCCGGCATCATCAGGTCGAGCAAAATGAGACTGGGGCGCTCGCGCTCCATGTATTCAAGTGCCTCGCGCCCGTTCTCGGCTTCGCTGACTTTCCAGCCTTCCTTCTCCAAAATATTGCGCGTGATCGAGCGGGTCGCTGGGTCGTCCTCGACCACAAGGACCGGGCAAGGTGGATGTGGGCAGGTGTATTTCTTGAGAATCTGCGACAGTCGCTGGCGATCGACTGGCTTGGTCATGTAATCCGCGGCGCCCAGGGTAAAGCCCCGCTCGGGATCGTCCAACATCGTGACCATGATGACCGGAATGTCGCGCAAAGCGGCGTCGGCCTTGAGCGCCGAGAGCACGCTCCAGCCATCCATGTCGGGCATCATCACGTCCAGCGTGATGGCTAGCGGTTGCAGTTGCCGCGCGAGACGCAACCCGGCGTCTCCGCCAGCGGCAGTGCGCACGACAAAGCCTTCCTTGCTCAAAAAACGTCCCATTAGCTCGCGCTGCACCGGGTCGTCATCGATCACCAGCACGCAATTTGCCGTCGGCGAAAATGGTTCGGCGCTCTCGCCGTTTAGCGAAGCGATCAAAGCGTCGGCACCCACTGTCTCCGCCGAAGCTTCCGGCTTCGCTTCACTCACCACGGCAGGCAGCTTGATCGTGAAGGTGCTACCCTCGTTAGGCACGCTTTCCACCGTGACGTCGCCGCCCATGATCTGACAAAAGCGACGCGTAAGCGCCAGGCCCAGACCCGTGCCGCCAAACTTGCGCGTGGTCGAGGCGTCGGCCTGCGTGAAGTCCTGGAAGAGCCTGGCGGTTTGCTCCGGATCCAGGCCGATGCCGGTGTCGGCGACACGAAACACAATCCACTCGCTGCCTTCCATGAATTGCCGGTCGACATCCACCGTGATGCGGCCGTCGTGCGTGAACTTCGCGGCGTTCGAAAGCAGATTGAACAGACCCTGGCGCACCTTCGTTTGATCGGCGCGCATCTCGCCTAAATCCGCCGCGCGCTCGATGTGCAACGTGTTGGCATTTTTCTCCACCATCGGTCGGACGGTAGAAGCGACTTCATCGATCAGCTTCGCCACATCGAAGCTCTCCAGAAACAGCTCCATCTTGCCGGCTTCGATCTTCGATAAATCGAGGATGTCGTTAATGAGCGCGAGCAGATGCCGGCCCGCGCCGTTGATCTTTTCGAGGTCGGCACCGAAGCCATCCAGCTTTTGCTCGACCGCCTCTTCCTGCAGCATCTCAGAATAACCCATGATGGCGTTGAGCGGCGTGCGCAGTTCATGGCTCATGTTCGCGAGAAAGGCGCTCTTGGCGCGGTTCGCCTGCTGCAGAGATTCCTCGTAACGCTTGCGCTCTGTCACATCGCGCGCCGCCGCGAACACGCCCTGCAACTTTCGATCGCGATCGTGAAATGTGCTCGCGTTATACGAGACGACCGTTTCCTTGCCGTCCCGGGCGCGCGCCGTCAACTCGTAGTCGCTCACCTTGCCTTCGCCCAGGACCAGCTTGATCCCCGCTTCCGCGCGTTCCGGGTCGGTGAAGTAGCCCTTGAACGGCGCGCCGATCAGCTCGTCGCGCGTGCAGCCGGTGAGCGCCTCCATTTGCTTGTTTACGTCCGTGATGATGCCGCGCGGATCGGTCGTGATCAGCGCGTCGATGTTCGATTCAATCAGCGAGCGTGTGTAGAACTGCTGGTCGCGCACGCGTTGATCGAGCAGCAGTCGCTCGGCTTCGACTTGCTTTCGCGCCGTGTTATCGGTCC
>JACCZO010000158.1 GCA_013695925.1 Chthoniobacterales bacterium | reverse complement strand
TAGCTGATTGTCTTCTCCCGGAATGAATTTGTCCCGGGTCGATCACTTCGTCGCCTTCCCCATGGAGGAAGAATGTCCCGGGCCGGTTTCCCGGACCCGGCAAAGATGGGGCGTGGCGCTCTGCTTTCTCGGCACGCTGGCTGGTGGCGCGGGAATCCTCGTCGCCGGAAGCCCGGACTGGCTGCTGAACTGGGGCGTGATGCTCGGCTTCGGCGGGCTCTTTTGCCTGGGCGTTTTTTGGTTCGGCACACGCCGGGATTTGCGAAAGTTATACGCCGGCAAAGGGGACGCTTTCGCCGGGCCTTGCGAAACGGAGGGAAAGTCATGAGTGATCCTGAGGTCGATACGAGCTTCACCGGGTCGGTGCCGAAACTTTACGAGCGCTATCTGGTGCCGCTCATTTTCGAACCGTATGCGCCGGACATCGTGAGTCGATTGCCGGCCGGCTCGGTCACCCGGGTGCTGGAAGTGGCGGCGGGCACAGGGGTGGTGACGCGGGAACTGGCGCGGGTGTTGCCCGGCGGGGTGACGATCGTGGCGACCGACCTGAACGAGGCGATGATCGAGCATGCCGAGTCGCTCGGGACGGCGCGCCCGGTGGAATGGAAGCAGGCCGATGCGGCGGCGCTCCCTTTCCCGGATGAGTCTTTCGATGCGGTGCTCTGCCAGTTTGGGGTGGCGTTTTTTTCCGATAAGACGAAGGCGTTTGCCGAGGCGCGACGCGTTATGCGACCGGGCGGGGTGTTTCTTTTCAGCACCTGGGACCGGATCGAGGAGAATCAATTTGTCGATACGGTGACGAAGGCGCTGGAGTCGCTCTTTCCCGACGATCCGCCGCGGTTCCATGCGCGCGTGCCGCATGGTTACCACGATACGCAGACGATCGAGCGTGACATGGCAGCGGCGGGCTTTGCCGCGCCGGAGATCATGACGGTGGCGAAGGAAAGCAGAGGCCACTCGGCACGTGAAGTCGCGATGGCTTATTGCCAGGGAACGCCGTTGCGGAACGAGATCGAGGAGCGCGACGCGTCGCTCCTCGGCGATGCGACCGTGGTGGCGATCAAGGCGTTGACGGAGCGTTTCGGGAAAGACGATCCGGTTGGCAGGATCCAGGCGCATGTGGTGAAGGCGACGAAGTGAGATTGTCCGGACGCGCGTTCTATCTCCTGCCGAAGGGATGCTTCTTCCTCTTCTCGTGGTTGCTCGCTCCGGCTCTGCTTTTTACCCAGGCGGAGCCGACAGATGTTACCTACGACCGTAAGATGTACGAGAATGCGATGGCGGAACTGAAGGCGGCTGCGACCGAAACAGACCGTTTCTACGCTTTGAATGGCGCCGCTAAAACGAGCCTGAGCCAGGGTGATGACGCGGACGCCAAGTCATTCGCGGAAGAGCTGGAGAAGCTCACTCCAAAATACAAGGGGATTGGAATTACGGGAACGGCGCCGCCGGGCGGGATGCCTTCCTAGAGCCGGGGACGACACGGCGGTCGTCCCTCCAAGCTAAGTCTCAGCTCAGCCGCAGCTTGTCTCCTGGTCACGCTAGTTTGTACGCCAAACCTGCGCCCAGGCGAGAAAGAAACGCTGGTCGGACTTATAGCCATCGATTTTTTTGTTCGCTTCTTCCGGGTGCGCGGCCTGCGCTTTTTTGAAAGCTGCGTAGGCGATCTTGAGTCCGCCGATATCGGCATGTCCCCCTTCGACCGGAGGAGTGGCCGCCGGGGGTGGCGACGATCGGCGGCGGATTCTGCGCAGTGGCGGCGGCGTGCGCGGCCGTCGCGGCGGCAGGTGAAGGGTGAGACGTCCGAACCAAGTTAAACGTTCAGAATTCACCCGCGCCCCTCGAAAGCAGGAGGCACGCGGAACCCGGCCAGCCTAGAGCTGCTCGATTTTGTAGCCCTTCTTCTCCAGCAGCTCGCGCACGTTGTTCGGTCCGCAAAAATGACCCGTCCCGACAACGATGGAAGTGGGCACACCGCTTTTGATCGCGCCGATGATTTTTGGAAGCCAGCGCAGGTTGCGATAATCGA
>JACCZO010000075.1 GCA_013695925.1 Chthoniobacterales bacterium | reverse complement strand
CGTCCGGGAGCCGGTTCGGACGGCTCCCGGACGAGTTGAGATTATTCCTTTTCGATGGGTTTGGCCGCAATGGGGATTTGAATCGTCACTTCGTTCGAGCAGATGCCCGTGTCTGTCTCGCAGACTTGATACGTGTGGGATTCCCCCTGGGTGCCCCCGATGTGGTCCTGAGCGCGGCCGTCGTCATTTGTCGTATGGATTACCACACCGTCACGCACGATATTTATGCTGCCGCCATCCGCCGGGGACCACTCAAGGGCCACGCGACGTTTTCCTTGTTGCCGGCGGAGTTTCGCGGTGAGCGTAATGTCGCCACCGCCGCCACCAGGCGAACCTTTGATTGCCACGGTAATGCGTGCATCAGGTGATATGCCGCCGGTCTCATGCAGCACCACTTCTCCGAACGCAACCTCACTAGTCAAGTCAGTTGTCGGTGTCGCCGTAATCGTGAACTCTTGTGTCTCTCCAAGTCCCCCACTGAAGTTGAAGTTGCTCGGTGAAACGGAGATATTGAATCCACCGTTCATCGCCGTGCCGGATGCTGTCCAGCTTGTCGACTCGGTGCGAGTATTGCGCACCGTCCGCGTCCAGGAGCAGCTTGGGGTGCATTCCATTTCGCGGACCGACGGGAGGTTCAACGTTTTGGGATCGCCGCCCGTTGCAGGATTGGCGGCGAGGTAATTGGCAGCCGTCTCATCCATCACCAAGCCGGCTAGCGCGGCTTTTGTCAGGTCAAGCCGTCCGCTGCCCACATCGTCCGCATCCCATGGAGTGACTTCGTCCTCCTTGGTGCCGCCGTTGAACGCGGTCATCATCAGGGCCGATTTCGTCTCCGAGACCGTCCAATCCGGGTGCACTTTGCGCACCAGTATCGCCGAGCCCGCTCCGTGTGGGCTGGACATGGAAGTGCCGCTTATGGTGCCGTATCCTCCAAGGGAAATCGGGAACGCGGCATAAATGTTTACACCAGGCCCGGTGATATCTGGCTTCGTCAGATCCTGCAACGGTGCCGGGACAGGGCCGCGGAGGCTGAAATCAGCCAGAACGTCGCCCGGAACAGGAACCAAGTCGAAATCGATGATTGCGGTCGTTGGATTCGCATCGACAAACGCAGCCAAGGCGTCGCCAGTTGCCTGATCAGAGATGCTGTAAGCAGGGACGTCGGGCTGGCCGGTCGTATCCATCAAGAAAGCGACGGTCGAGTTATTATAGATCACCACCATTTCCGCCCCGGCGTTGAAAGCGTTCGTGATCTTCTCTGTGAAGGTGCAAGTGCCACGGCGAATCAACGCCACCGCCCCATCGAAGAAACCTGGCGGAAATTGCGGGACCGCGACCGTGCAGCCCTCCATTGCCGGGTCCTGCTCGTCGAAATGGCGAATCGGAAAGTCATTCAGTGGATCCCCGACTGGCGAAGCAGTTCCCCTGTCGATGGAAATGTTCTGGATGTTCGGTGGAGGACTCCCCGGACCAACGGCAGAGAGCACTCCGTTCGTCTCGCCGTCCTTGGTGGAGGCGGCGACGGTGAAGACCCAGGGACCACGATGGTTCACCTGGCCGACGGGATCGGGAATGCTCGTGCTGGTATTGCCAGCAGAGGCTGCGACCAAGACATTGGCCTCGACCAGATCAAGCTTACGCCGGTCGTTATCGACCCAGGGAGCAGTCCCGCCGGAAATCGAGAAATTCATCACGGAAACGTCGCCGTGCAGGAGCACACTATCCATGCCGGCCTGAATGTCGGCCTCAGGACAAGTAGTGGTCGGGCAAACCTTGTAAGCGCGAACACTGGCACACGGGGCCACGCCAGAGATGTCGGTGAACGGAGCAGGCGGTTCAGGCGGAGGATTGGCATTGGCCCCTACCGTGTTGCCTCCCGCAGTGCTGGCAGTGTGAGTGCCATGGCCATTCGTGTCGACTGGACTTGGGCCGTTGCAAAGACCATTTGCATCGGTGCCGGAACAATCCAGAAAACTCAGCAGTTTGTTTGGCTGGGTCGTGCCGTGGCCGCAGCTTGCGTCGTTGGCAAAGGAGGGATGGGCAGGATCAATACCCGTGTCGAGCATCGCGAGGACGATGCCTTCGCCCTCCGTGCCGGAACTGCCTGGTGGCACGGCGGTGCCGTCCCAAATCTGATCGGCGCCAATGAAGCTCGGGCTGCGAAAGGTCGTCAGGTGATGAAGGCGTTCACGCTCCACTGACTTCACCCCGGACAGCCCACGAACAGTCTGCGCTTCCTCCGGAGTGAGGCGCGTTGCGATACCGCTATGCGTCACCAAAAAGTGGTGGCTCACCTTCAAATCGCGACCCAGTGCCCTGGTCATCGCCTGCACCTGGCCGGCCTGTTCCCTGACGATCTGTTCGCGTTGCGCCTTTGCTTGCGGCGTGTTCGGGTTGAAACGCTCACCGCGAGCGAGCGTCTGCCGATGCAGCAGCCCTTTCTCGGTAAACTCAATCAAGTAGACGAACCGGCCATCTTTATCGGCCGGCGAATACTCCAGAGCGTCATTGGCCGGAGCGGCGGAACCCGATGTCGTTTGCTTTGGTTGGCGCGAAGCATCCGAATACGTGCCCAGACCTGCGGCCATTGCCAGACCGACGCCACACAGGAATAAAACGACACCAATTGAAAAACGGAGATTAAGGAATGCAGATTGCGAAGGATTTTTCTTTTTCATAAGACGAGATTTAGGTTGAGAAAACGAGGATTACAAATTTCTAATGATTCGCCAAGACAAATTTTGATTATTTTTAAATAATTTTTTCGAACTCTGTGCGAACTTCGGCCTGTCTGATGGCGGCATGTTCGCCGGAGATGATCTTCCACCGAAGATTGGAACCGATGGAGCCAGTAGAACCACGGGGATCGAATCCCTACATGAGCCGCGGCTGATTGGCAGAGTGCATCTGCCATGATGACACCGCGATTTGCACTTGCCGTCGCAACCGGGGTCTCTACGTCGCTCGCGATCGCTTTGGTCGCGGCCACGATCTATCTGACCACCCCTGATTACGCTGATGTTCGCGCCGGGCGGATCGACGCCGGGTATCTTGAATCAAACGATTGCAGGAAATGCCATGAAGGAAACTACGCGACGTGGCATGCGACATTTCACCGCACCATGACCCAGGAGGCAAATCCCAAAAGTGTGCTGGGCGATTTTGAACGCGATAACACCATCACCTATCAGGGCGTTCGCGCCGAAATGGTGCGTGAAGACGGACGCTACTGGATGCAGCTCACCGGGG
>JACCZO010000064.1 GCA_013695925.1 Chthoniobacterales bacterium | reverse complement strand
CGCGCCAGAGTTGCAGGGTGATCTCCTGGGTCAGATCCTCGCGGTCGGCAAAGGTGTTTGTGTAACCGAATGCGACCTTGCGGATAATGCCGGCGTGCTGCTCGAGCAGGCCGGTAAAAATTTCTTTATCGGCAAGGGCGGTCATGGTGGTAGCAAGGGCAGGCATCGAGTTGGGCAATCTAAACTGCTGTTATGGAGGTGATTCGCAGGCACGCCGGAAAAATCACACTCAAAATTCCACGGCGAAGCGAGCAGATCCGCAACGTTAGGCGCGACCGGCGGTTGAAATCGCGCGGCGGCCGATTTAAGCGAGGCGTGACCGACGTGAACACGCAGCCCTTCCACATCATCGCAGCCGATCACACCGGCATCACGGTGAGAAATGTCGAACGCTCGCTCGCCTTTTGGCGTGATGTCCTCGGCTTTGAAGTTTCCCACCGGCCGCAGCAGAGTGGGGAACTGGCGCGCGAGATCACCGGCGTTCCCGGGGCGGAAATTTCCATCGCGGTCCTGCAGGGCTACGGACACAGGATCGAGCTGCTCGAGTATCTCGCGCCGGAGGATCGACAAGATTTTCGTCCGCGGCCCTGCGATGTCGGCTCGGTCCACGTCGCGTTCGTCGTCGATGATCTGGACGCCGTCCTTGACGCCATCGCCGCCGCCGGCTGGCAGGCAGCTGGCCAACCGCAAACTTTGCAAGTTGGGCCTAACGCCGGCCGGCGCGTCGTCTATGTGCGCGATCCTGACGGCACCACAATCGAATTCATGCAGCCGCCTAACAAGCGCTGATTAGCCGCCGCTTTCGCAGATGAACGCAGATTTTTGTCGAATTGTTTTTCCTGCTTTCCTGCGTTCCTGATTCATTCTTCCTCATGGCTTCCTCGCTTCCAGATTCCTATTCCGCAGATCAAGAATTTGCCCGGCAACAGGACCGCGAGGATCCGTTGCGTCCTTTTCGCGATCGTTTTCATATCCCGCTTGGTGCCGACGGCACGCCGCTGATTTATTTTGTCGGGAACTCGTTAGGCCTGATGCCAAAGGCGACGCGGCAGATCGTCGATCAGGAGCTGGACGACTGGGCGCGGCTCGGGGTCGACGGCCATTTCGACGCCGCCACGCCTTGGTATTCCTACCACGAGACGCTGCGCGAGCCGGCGGCGCGCCTGGTGGGAGCGCAGCCTAACGAAATCGTCTGCATGAACAGCCTGACGGTGAACCTGCACCTGCTGATGGCAACCTTTTACCGCCCGACGAAAGCCCGCCGCAAAATCCTGATGGAAGACCCGGCGTTCCCCTCCGACACCTATGCGATCAAGTCGCAGATCGCGCATCATGGGTTCGACCCTGACGACTCGCTTCTTTTGGCGAAGCCGAGGGAAGGGGAGCATGCGCTGCGCGCGGAAGACATCGAGGCGTCGATCGAGAAGAACGGCGACGAAATTGCGCTCGTGCTTTTCGCCGGGGTGAATTTTTTCACCGGCCAGCTCTTCGACATCGCCCAGATCACGGTGGCGGCGCAGAAGCGCGGCTGCACGGTCGGGATCGATCTCGCGCACGCCGCCGGCAACGTCCCGCTCGCGCTGCACGATTGGAACGTCGATTTCGCGGTCTGGTGTTCCTACAAATATCTCAACTCCGGTCCGGGTGCGGTCGCGGGCGCGTTTGTCCACGAGCGGCACGCGACGAATCGTGAGCTTCCCCGGCTCGCCGGCTGGTGGGGGAATGATCCGGCGACGCGTTTCCGGATGCAGCTCGAGCCCGTTTTCGTGCCGGTGCTCTCGGCGGATTCCTGGCAGCTGAGCAATCCGCCGATCCTCGCGCTGGCGCCGCTCCGCGCCTCCTTCGCCATCTTCGACGAAGCGGGCGGGATGGAAGCGCTGCGCGCGAAGTCACTCCAGCTCACCGGCTATCTGCAATTTTTGTTGGACGAGATCGGTTCGCAGCGTTTCACCATCATCACCCCGCCCGCGCCTAACGACCACGGCGCTCAGCTCTCCATTGTGGTGCACGAACATCCGCGAGAGTTGTTTGAGAAACTCGAAGCCGCCGGGGTGAAGACAGATTTCCGCGAGCCCAACGTGATCCGCGTCGCTCCCGCTCCGCTTTACAACACCTTTGGCGAAGTCTGGCGCTTCGCGCAGATCCTCCGCGGGCATCATTGACCGACAAATGAACACAGCGCTTCGACGACCACTCGCGGCATCGTTGCTCCTTTTCCTTGCCCCGGCGATCGCTCTGGCGGAGAGCGCGGATGATTTCGTCGAGGGTTACCTGAAGCAAAAGCAGATCCCCGGCTCCGCCATCATGGTCCGGCACGAGGGAAAAACCGTGCTCTGCCAGGGCTACGGCGCAGCCAACCTCGAGCACGATGTGCGGGTGAAGCCGCAGACGATCTTCCAGTCCGGCTCGATTGGGAAGCAGTTTACCGCCATGGCGGTGATGCTGCTGGTGGAAGATGGGAAAATCGCGCTCGCGGATCCCGTGACGAAGTATCTCGACCTGCCCGCCAGTTGGTCGGGCATGACTGTGCGCCATTTGCTCACTCACACTTCCGGGCTGGGGGATTACCGGGAAGATTTCTCGCTGCAGGCCGACTACACCGAGGAGGATCTGCTAAAGATGATCAAGGCGCAGCCGCTCGCTTCCGCACCCGGAGAAAAGTGGTCCTATAGCAACCTCGGCTATGTCTCGTTAGGCATTCTCATCCACAAGGCGAGCGGCGAATTCTATGGCGACTTCCTGCAACGCCGCGTCTTTGCCCCGCTCGGGATGAAGAGCGCGCAGGTCATTAACGAGGCCGACATCATTCCGCATCGCGCGGCCGGGTACCGGCTGAAAGAGGGGGCATTGAAGAACCAGGAATGGATCTCGCCCAGCGTGAACACGACAGCCGACGGCAGCCTTTATCTCACGGCCGACGACATGGCGAAATGGGCCGAGGGATTGGATAATGAAAAGCTGCTCAGTCGCGCCGGTTACGAGCAAATGTGGGCGCCGGTGAAACTCAACGACGGCAGCACCGCGCCCTACGGCTTTGGCTGGGGCATTCACCAAACGCCAGCCGGGCGTCGGGTGCTGGAGCATGGGGGGGTGTGGCAGGGGTTCGCTGCCCACATTGCGCGCTATCCCAACGATCACCTCACCGTGGCTGTTTTCTGCAACCGCGTCGGAGCTTCCGCCCGCTACATCGCGCAGCGCGTCGCCGGTTCCTACGTGCCCGCGCTCGCGCCGCCGGTTCACACGGCGAAGAAAATCGACCCCGCGATCTTGCGTTCTTATGCCGGTGATTATCGGCTTGAAGAACGTTTCTCCATCAAGGTGAAGGCGGTCGGCGGACATCTTGAGACCACCTGGCTGGGCGAGAAGATGATCATGACTCCGAAATCCGAGAGCGCATTTTTCGAAGAGGACTCTGATCGCACTTTTCGCTTTGAGAAGGATGACAAGGGCGCCGTCACCTCGCTGATCATCTCGGTGCCGGAAGAGCTCGTCTTGCGCAGACTGCCTTGAGTTCGCGCCGAAGGCACGTTAGCGCGACATCTCGTCGACGCAGGCGATGAGGCCCTCGGATTTCATTGCGCTGCCTACGCAGTGATGGTGCCAATTTCACCATTTGCCAGTGAAACATCGGGCGGGCCTTTCCTCCGGACTTGGCAAAGCCCGCGAAACGGCCACGGTAGAGCGCGCATGGGATCAAAATTTGCCCTCATCGGCAGCGGCCTCGCTGGCGGCCTCCTCGCCGGCTTTCTCGGTCGGCGC
>JACCZO010000466.1 GCA_013695925.1 Chthoniobacterales bacterium | reverse complement strand
CGCCTCCCCTAACGACGTCGCCGACGCTGGGACTTTGAGCCGTTCCGGGACGTTTCTACTGCCGTGATCAGCATCACGTCGACCGCCGTATAATCACTATCCTCACGCCAGACGTGAGCAATCCGTCCGTCAGGGGAAACTGCGAGGAAATCAGGATGAGGGACGTGCAGGCTGTTCGAGCCAGCGAGGACGATGTTGAATGGAACGAACGGGGTAGAATGCCAAAACTTTTTTAGTTCTGCCGGCTTCATGACGAAATTAACCGCGTCGCCTGGGATGGCGTCAACGCTCTACTCTTTAAACTCGGTTACGACGAGAGTCGCGTTGTGACCACCGAAGCCGAAGGAATTGTTGACCGCGACTCGCACTCTTTTTTCGCGGGCGACGTTTGGGGTGTAATCGAGATCGCATTCCGGATCGGGGTTTTCGAGATTAATCGTGGGCGGGATCTTGCCGTCGCGGATCGCCATCGCACAGGCCGCCATCTCGATCGCGCCCGCTCCGCCTAACAAGTGGCCGGTCATCGATTTGGTCGAACTGATGGCGAGCCCGTTTTTGGCGTGCTCGCCGAAAACAGTCTTGATCGCGCGCGTTTCGCAAATGTCACCGAGCCCGGTGGAGGTGGCGTGGGCATTCACGTAGTCCACGTCGGCCGGCGACACGCCAGCGTGATCGAGGGACATCTTCATCGCGCGGGCCGCTCCGTCGCCGTCGGGCGGCGGCGCGGTCATGTGATAGGCGTCGCTGGAAAGCCCGTAGCCGGCCAGCTCGCACCAGATCTTCGCGCCGCGCGCTTTGGCGTGTTCCAATTCTTCTACCACCATCACGCCCGCGCCTTCGCCCATGACAAAACCGTCGCGGTCGCGATCGAAGGGCCGCGAGGCGCGCTGCGGTTCGGAGTTGCGCGTGCTGAGGGCTTTCATCGCCCCGAATCCGCCCAGGCCGATCGGGATGATGGCCGCTTCCGAGCCGCCGGCGAGGAAGATGTCGGCGTCGCCAAATTTGATGATGCGCCACGCTTCGCCGATCGCGTTGTTGGAAGTGGCGCAGGCCGTAACGATGCACATATTCGGACCGCGCAGACCAAACTCCATCGAGATGAGCCCGCTCGCCATGTTGCTGATCAGCATCGGAATGGTGAAAGCGGAAACCCGCGACGGACCTTTGGTGACCAACGCGGTATGCTGATCTTCGAGCGTCTTGAGGCCGCCGATCCCGCTGCTCACGAGGACGCCGAAGCGGTCGCGATTGACCTTGTCGAGATCGATCCCGGAATCGCGCATCGCACTTTTCGTCGCCGCCATCGCGAGGTGAGCGAAGCGATCAGTCCGTTTGTGTTCCTTCGGGTTATTGAAAACGGTCTTCGGATCGAAGTCGCGAATTTCGCCCGCGATGGTGCAATCGAACCCGGTGGTATCGAAGCGCGAAATCTCGACGATGCCGCTTTTGCCTTCGAGCAAATTCTGCCAATAGGTCTCGAGCTCCATGCCCAGCGGCGTGGCGACCCCCATTCCTGTGATGACGACTCGTCGATTCATTTTTCAAAAGTGGCGAGTGAGAGATACATGCGGGCGGCCCTACTTGTCACTCATCACTTGTCACTTGTCACTCCCCTTCACCGAGTCCCCATCCCGACGCTCTGGACGGTCTGGAAAAGTTTGCCCTCCGTCCGGATGGAGGGCGCGATGATGATTTCGGTCTGCTGGAATTCCGGGATGGTGCTGGCCCCGACGTTGCCCATGCAGGTCGTGATCGCGCCGACCAGGTTTTGACTGCCGTCGTCCACCTCGGCGGGCCCGAAGAGAATCTGTTTCAGCGAACCGGTCGCGCCGACCTTGATCCGAGTCCCGCGGGGAAGATTGGCGTGCGGCGTGGCCATTCCCCAATGGTACCCGCTGCCCGGCGCCTCGTGCGCCTTGGCAAATGCACTCCCGACCATCACGGCGTCCGCGCCGCAGGCGAAGGCTTTGCAGACGTCGCCGCCTTTGCTCATCCCGCCGTCGGTGATGATCGAGACGTAACGCGCCGTTTTCTTGAAATAAGCGTCGCGCGCCGCGGCGCAATCGACCGTCGCAGTGACCTGCGGCACGCCCAGGCCGAGAACGCCGCGCGAGGTGCAGGCCGCGCCCGGACCGACCCCAATCAGGACTGCGGCGGGTCCGCATTCCATGATCTCGTAGGTGGCATCGAAGCCGACGGTGTTGCCCACGATCACCGGGAGACGCATCTCACCGCAAAATTTCGCGAGCTCGAGCGATTTATATTCCGAAGAAAGGTGCCGCACGGTCGAGACAGTGCTTTGCACCACAAAAATATCCGCGCCCGCTTCCTGCGCGATGCGACCGAAGCTTTCCGCGCGTTGCGGGATCGAACTGACCGCCGCCGGCACGCCCGCGTCCTTAATCTCGCGAATCCGAGCCGCGATCAAATCTTCCTGCACCGGCTCCGTGTAAATTTTCTGGAGGAGCGAAGTGACCTCGTTCTTGTCGGCCTCGACGATTTTTTGCAGGACTTCCTGTGGATTCTTGTAGCGCGTCTGGACGCCCTCGAGATTTAGAACAGCAAGCCCGCCTAGTTTTCCCATCGCGATCGCAAAGCGCACATCGACCACCCCGTCCATCGCACTGGCCAGGATCGGTATTTTGAATTCCAGCGGCTCGGTTTCCCGGCGCGCCAGGCGCCAGGTGATGTCGACTTCGTTCGGGTTAATCGTCACCCGACCCGGGACGAGGGCGATCTCGTCAAAGCCATAGGTCACGCGCGCTTTACGATTCCGGCCAATCCACATTCCCATGGTTTAAATACGATCCAGTTTAAAACGTTCGTTCAGGCTGCCGCAGCGCGGACACCGGGGCAGAAGCGTCGTCGTTCGGTCTTCGAACTCGAAAGCGCAAATCACACACCGCAGACGGTGGCGCAGCGCCCGCTGCTCGCGGCGTCGACGATTCCACTCGCCAACTATCCAGAGGAGAAAAACCGCCGCAAGAAAAAGCAGCAGATAAATCGTGACCAGCGCCGCCAGACTGACCCGGATCATGGCGCACGCTCCGCGGCGCCCGGCGGCACGGCGAGATCGGTCCCAAATTCGAAGCTCGCGGTCGCCCAGGTGAGCGCGTCATCGGGCCCCGGTTTCGGTTTCATTTCGAAACGGCAGAGCGCGAGGGAATGCCGGGCTTGTTCGTCGAGCGCGGGGTCGCCCGAGGATTGCTCGAGAAAAGCATAGCGGACTGTGCCTAACGAATCGACCGCGATTCGAAAGTGCACGCTCTGCGGGGCATCCCGCAGGGAAGTGCGGAATTTCAGTTCCTGATGAGTGACCGGCAGTCCACGCAGCGCGTCCGAAAAAATCAGCACGGTGGGCGCTGGTTGCGCGGGCGAAGCCGGCGACGCCACCGCGACTGGAACCGGTCCCGGTGGCATCGCAGAAGGAGCAATCGGTGAAATCCGGGGTGCCGGTAATTCCTTCAGCTTGGGAGGCACCGCGAGATAAGAAGGCACATGTGCGAGCTTCGGCAGTTGAAAAGCGCGCGCGTCGGCGGGGCGCTGCGTCTGCGAAGCGAGCGCCGGGTCCTCCGCTTCGAGCCAGCTCAGGAACGTCCGCGCTTCCGCCGAGGTGGGCGCGATCAGATTAACCTGGGCCGGCGGCGGCAGAAGCGAGATGGCCGGCGGATAGACGACTTGGAACAAATAGAAACAAAGCGCGTGCAGCGCGACTGAGGCGACAAGGAAACCAGCGATCGCGACTTTTCGCCGGCGCGGACCCTCCCAGTGAAAAAGCAGACCGTCCGGTCCAGTGGCGTAACTCTCTGCGCTCACTGTTGCGGGGTGGTGGCGAGTGAAACCGAGGTGATCCCACGCTCGAGAGCGGCATTCGTGACCGCCATCACGAGATCATAGGAAACGAGCCGGTCGGCCTTGATCACGATCGAGCGGCCTTCCCGCTTCGTAAGGTCAAGCGCCGGGCCGAGCTGCTCGAGTGTGACTTTCTGATCGCGCAAATAAATCGCCGGATTCGGGCCGGCTGTAATGCTGATGATTTGCTGGTTGGGTTGCGGACCGAGGGTGAAATGGGAGAAAGGAACCGTCACCGCGATCCCGGGCTGAAGAACGAAGCTCGAGCTGAGGAGAAAGAAAAAGATGAGGAGAAAAACCACATCCAGCAGCGGAAAGACATAGAGCCAGCCGAAGCTGATGCTGGTCGTCCGGGAAAGCTTCATTTGAAAACCCGGCCGTTGCTACGCATCCGTTACGGCTCGTTAGGCGCGAGAACGAAGACCGCCGCGTTCAGCGTTCGCCTCGGCGCAGCGCCTCTTTTTCCTGCGCCTGTTGAAAGCTGATGATCTCGGCGGAAGGCGCATGATCGGTCAGCATATGCACTACTTCGATTCCCGCGCGCTCCATGTCGTGCAAGAGGGTGTTCACTCGCGAGGAGAGATAGCTATAACCGACAAAAGTCGGAGTCGCGACGACCAGGCCGGCGGCGGTCGTAAGCAGGCTCTTGTAAATCCCGCTGGAAAGCTCCGTCACGGTGGCGTAACCGCCATTGGAAGAGACCAGACCGAAGGCCTCGATCATCCCGGCGACCGTGCCTAACAAACCAATGAGTGGCGCCAGGTAGGCCAGGGTAGCGAGCACGCCGAGAAAGCGCTCTAGCTTCGGCACCTCGAGCTGTCCGGCTTCCTGCACGATCTCCCGCAGCTCGGCCCGCGGCGCATCGTGGCGAATGATCGCGGAATGGATGACGCGCGCGACCGGACCAGGCGTGCCGGCGCATTCATGCAAGGCCTCGGCGAAGTTGCGCCGTTGCAGGAGATTGGATAGCCCCTGAAGAAATTCGCCCACGTGAATCGTGGCGCGATGAAAATAAAAAAGCCGTTCCGCGAAAACGGCGATCGAGATGATGCTGCAGACCAGGATGGGCCACATGAGGAAACCACCCTTCTGGATGTAATCGATCATGCGGAGACCTCTTAACTCTCTTTGCCTTTGCTGGCAAGTCGCGCGATTCGCCACCTAACGAATGAAAAAGAGGCCGTTCGCATTCTAGTGCAATGAGTTTTCAACTTCTGATCCAAAGAAACCGCTCCCAGCCACGGAGGCCGGGTTTGCAACCCGGCTTGGACGGCTTGCAAAGCCGCCCTCCGACGCAGCTGCTCCCAAGCGCAATCTGTTCACTTTGCAAAAACTCACTGGACTACGGTTTGCCGCGGGCAGCCGGCTTCTTCGCGGTGGTTCGTCCGAGCAGACGGCCATCGCCGTCATAAATCGCGTAGCCAGCCGAGTGACCCGTTGCATCGTAGCTGAAAACAATCCTGTTCCGAACCGAGTCGTCTTTTGCCAGTTGCGCTTCTTCAAGAAGATGACCGGCTGTGTCGTAGCGATAACGAGTCTTGAACCGCAGGCTTCCGTCGGCTGCGAAGACCTCCCCACTCTCGTAGCGGCCCGCCCCATCTAGTTTGTAGACGATCTTTCCCTGGGCTTTCCCGTTCGCTCCCGTGGTGGTCGCGGTGGAGCGGCGATTGGCCGCGTCCGTCTGATAAACGGTCTTTGAGCCGTCGGGGTTCATCGTCACGGTCACCCGGACCGCATCATCGGGCGCTTGGGCGAGCACCAGTCCGGCACCGGCAGTCAAAGCCAGAACGGCGCTGAAAGTAAGAAACGGTCGAAACATGGGCGGCGTCAGAATTTACGAAGCCAAAGAAAAGCGTGCAAACCGGCATTTATTTTATTGACCCGCGAAATTCGTAGTGGTTTAAAGTGGGGGGGAGTGGATTAAATTGGTTTAATTCTCCTGCGGCATGGATTCGGTCTTTTCAAACTCAGCTTTTTACGCGGGAGAATTTCGTCATCAACTCGACGAGAAACATCGGGTCACTATCCCCGCCCGCTGGCGGCGCAACGGGGCCGGCGAAGAGTTCCTCATGGTCCCCGAACCGAGCGGTCAATTTCTCCTCGTTATGCCGCCTCAGGAATTCGAGCAAATCAGCGCCGCGGCCGCAACCTCGCCCGGCGTGACGCCGCGCGAGCTGCGGGTCTTTCTGCGCCAGCTCCATTCCCAGGCCCAGCACGGCGCCTCCGATAAGCAAGGTCGCCTCGTCCTGCCGGATGATCTTTGCAAAAAGCTGGATTTGAAGCGTGAGATCGTCCTCGTCGGCGGTCGCGGGCGTTTCGAGATCTGGAACGTGAAGCAGCGCGAGCTCGCCCACGCCGAGGAGCATCCCACCTATCAGCACGTGGCCAACATGGTCGGACTCTAGCCGCAGATGAATGCACTGTTATATGAACGGCCCATCCGCTTCGCGACCGGTCCGCTGCTCATCAATGAGGAGGCGCAGGATATGGAAGACTTCACCTATCACAGCCCGGTGCTCGCGAGCGAAACAATCGAATTGCTCGCGCCGCGTCCGGGCTCGCTCGTGCTCGACGGGACCTGCGGTGGCGGTGGCCACACCGAAGCGATTCTGCACACCGGGGCCGACGTGCTGGCGCTCGACCAGGACCCGGACGCGGTCGAATTCGCGAGTACCCGCCTGACGAATTTCGGCAAGCGCGTCACTTTGCGCCGGGCCAATTTTCGCGACGCGGGGCGCGTCCTCGACGAACTCGGAATCGCGCAAATCGGCGGGGCGCTTCTCGACCTCGGCGTTTCTTCGCGGCAGCTCGAGAACGCCGACCGCGGTTTCAGCCTGATGCGCAACGGCCCGCTCGACATGCGAATGGATCCGGGGCGCGAGCTGACTGCGGCTGAGGTCGTCAACAGCTACACGGAAGAAGAGCTGATGAAGATTTTTCGCGAGCTGGGCGAAGAACCGGCCGCGCGCCGCATCGCCAGCCAGATCGTGAAGCTGCGCAAGGAAACGCCTTTTCGCGAAACTCTCACCCTCGCCAAGGCAATCGAAAAAATCGTGGGACGCCACGGGCGCCGGCATCCGGCGACCCAGGTTTTCCAGGCATTGCGGATGAAAGTGAACGACGAGCTGGGCGCGCTCGAGGAAGGCTTGCTCGCCCTAACGAGTCGCCTGGAACCGGGCAGCCGGATCGCGGTCATCACCTTCCATTCTCTCGAAGACCGGATCGTGAAGAATTTCTTCCGCGACCGCAGCCGCGCGTGGCTCGACCGCCCCGAGTGGCCCGAGCCGCGGCCCAACCCGGATTATTGCCTGCGCCTTATCACCCCAAAACCCATCGAGCCCGACCCGGTCGAGCAGCGGGCCAACCCGCGCTCCCGCAGCGCCAAGCTGCGGGTCGCAGAAAGGATCGGATGAACCGGCGGCGGCGCAACAATTTCAACCCGATCGATGCCCCGGCCCTCGCGCGCTGGATCGTGATCGTGGCCTTCCTCGCCGCCACGGGATTGAGCTACGTCTATCTGAGCGTCCAGCTCCATCACCAGGGAGTGCAGCGCCGCGCTCTGGAGCAGGAATTAATCGCGACCCGCACTCAAAACGAGGACGCCAAAGTGCAGATCGCTGCGCTCACTTCCCGCACGGCCCTGCAGCAACGGCTGAAAGAAGGCTACCTCAAGATGATCCCGATCACGGAGCAAAGCATCGTTAGGCTGAATTCCTCGCGCCACCGCGCGGGTGAGGACGAAGTCCAGCCGGTCGTCAACCAGCGAGTCCGCCCATGAAATGGAATAGCCGAACCCGGTGCGCTCTGGTCTGCGTCTTCTTCGCCTTCCTCTTCAGCATTTTTTCCTACCGGCTGATTTATCTCCAGCTGGTCATGCACGATCACTACAGTCAGTTAGCGGCGGAAAAGAATGTCGGCCGCAACGTTATTCTGGCCGAGCGCGGCGCGATCTACGACGCGGGTCAGGAAGTCCTCGCGCAGAATGTCCCGGTCGCGACCGTGGTCGCCGACGGCACCTTGATCAACAACGCCGCCGCTCTTATCCCCATCCT
Source organism: Chthoniobacterales bacterium (assembly GCA_013695925.1). GTDB lineage: Bacteria > Verrucomicrobiota > Verrucomicrobiia > Chthoniobacterales > UBA10450 > Palsa-1392. The sequence continues at coordinate 2,067 of JACCZO010000466.1, read as the reverse complement.
CGCCCGCAGCTTGCACCTTTCGCCGGCCGAGATCGCGGAGAAGATCGACAGCCGCCGCCCGTACATTGTCCTGAAACGCGAGGTTCCCGATTCCGAAGCCCGCGCGCTCGAGAAAACTTTGGGGCAGGAAAAACTGCGCGGCATTCGCTGCGAACGCGGGACCGTCCGGGTTTATCCCAACGGACCGATGCTCTGCCACGTGATCGGCTTTTCCGATTTCCATCAGAACGGCATCCAGGGAGTGGAAGCGTCGATGAACCACTATCTGCGGGGGGAGGACGGTTATCGCTACATCGAGCGCGATGCGCAAGGTCGCGAGATCGTCCTCTACCGTGGCCTGGAGCGAGCCCCGCGCAACGGTTCCCAGGTCCACCTGACGGTCGACATGGGGTTGCAGACGATCGTCGAGAACGAACTCGACGCGGCGATGCGCGAATACACCCCGGCCACCGCGACCATTATCCTGATGCGTCCGCAGACCGGCGAGATTCTGGCCATGGCCAATCGGCCAAACTTTGACCTCAACCTGCGCGCCGAAGCGAAACCGGAACAGATGAAGAACCGCGCCATCATCGACATGATGGAACCGGGTTCGACCTTCAAGATCGTGACCGCCGCGGCCGCGCTTAACGAGCACAAGGTCAACCTCGATTCGATGATCTTCTGCGAGAACGGCGTCTGGAACGTCTTCGGCAAACCGCTGCACGATCACGGTCACAAAGGCTACGGCGACCTGAGCGTGCAGGATATCCTCGTCCATTCGAGCAACATCGGCGCCGCCAAGATGGCTTGCATGCTGGGCGAACAAAAGTTTTACGAATACATCCGCCGTTTCGGCTTTGGCGATCGCACCGGGATCGAGTTGCCGGGCGAGATCCGCGGGATGGTTCATCCGCCGCGGAGCTGGAGCAAGATTTCCATCACCCGCATCCCGATGGGCCAGGAAGTCGGGGTCACGCCTCTGCAGATGTTGATGGCGATGGCGACGGTCGCGAACGGCGGCAAACTGGTGCAGCCCCGCATCGTGAAGACGATCATCGACGACAAGGGCAAGGTCTCCGGCAACCTCCAACCGACTCTCGTTAGGCAAGTGATCTCACCGCAGGCCGCTGCGGACATCGCGCTCGCCCTCCGCGGCGTGGTGACCAAGCGCGGCACCGCAGCAGGCGCGGCCGTCCCCGGTTTCATCATCTCCGGCAAAACCGGCACTGCGCAAAAAGCGGCCCCCGGCGGCGGCTACGAAAAAAACAGATATGTCGTCTCTTTCAGCGGTTTTCTTCCGGCTGAAAATCCGGCCTTCGTCGGCCTCGTGGTGCTCGACGACGCTCACACCAAGGATCCCAACCTGAACTACGGCGGCACCGTCGCCGCACCCATTTTTTCCCGCGTCGCAGAGCAGGCGGCGCGGTATCTCGATCTTGAGCCGCATGAGGAAATTGGAACGCAAAACCCGGCCGGACGAGTCGCCTTAACTAATGCCAGTCGTTAGATTTCCGCGCCTCGCGTGTCCACGCCTCATGCAGCTCAAAATTCTCGCAGACTCCATCCCGGTCCAGGAAGTCCTCGGCCCGCTCGACCGCGAGGTGGACGGCATCTTTTACGACTCGCGCCGGGTGCAGAAGAACGGCCTCTACGTCGCGGTCCGCGGCGCGACCGTGGATGGCCACAAGTTCACCGAACAGGCGATCGAGAGAGGCGCGTCGGCGATCGTGGTGGAACGCTCGGAGTCGCATTCCCGCGCCACTTCCATCGTGGTCGCGGACAGCCGCGTCGCGCTGGCCGATTTGGCGTTCACTTTTTTCAAAAAACCCGCGCTGCGGTTGAAGATGGCCGGCGTCACCGGGACAAACGGCAAGACGACGACCACCTTCCTGATCAAACACATCTGTGAAAACGCCGGGCTGCGCAGCGGGTTGATCGGGACCGTGCGCTACGAAATCGGGGAGCGGGTTTTGCCCGCCACCCGGACCACGCCCGAGTCGCTCGATCTCCAGGAAATGCTCGCGCAAATGGCCGGCGCCGGCTGCAAGGCCGCCATGATGGAAGTTTCCTCGCACGCTCTCGCGC
>JACCZO010000459.1 GCA_013695925.1 Chthoniobacterales bacterium | reverse complement strand
CGATCACGAGCACGAGCAGGAGCACGAGCACAAGAAGCAGGCGGACCCTCTTCCCGCACCGGATTTGACGCGTTGTGTAGAATTCCAGCCATGCTCACTCTCCACTCTTCCACCGGCGCCATCTTCGCGCTCCAGGCGCTCATCTCGGCTTTCTTCGCCATCCTTTTTCTCCAATCCGGGATCGACAAAGTGATCGACCGCAAAGGGAACCTCGACTGGCTCACCGGACACTTCGCGAAAAGCCCGTTCGAAGGGATGGTCCCGCTCCTTCTCGGCCTGATCACACTCATGGAGCTGGCGGCGGGAACCTTGAGCGCGATCGGCTGCGTCATGGTTCTCTTCCGCCACGATTCTACGATTGCCTTTTATGGAGCGATTGTGTCGGGCCTTGCGCTGCTGGCGCTTTTCTTCGGCCAGCGCATGGCGAAGGAATATCCCGGCGCGGCGTCGCTCGTCCCCTATTTCCTGGTCGTGATCGCGGCCCTCATTTTGCTCGGGCAAGGTTGAAAATTGCCACCTGACGCCTGTCGAACGGTATGGCACCACCTGACGCTGTTTTGAATCGATTGGCCGAATGGCTACCGATCTTGCGCTGTCCCAGGACTCACACGGCACTCCGTTTGGCAGACGGGAAATTGGTCTCCGACACGGGAGAAGAATACCCCATCTTTGCTGGCAAACCGATTCTCGTGAAGTTCCCGCGGCCCCATCATCTCAAGGTGCCGCCGCCGGAACAGGTTTCGCAAAACCAACGGCGCTATGTGGTCGAGGAACGCACCGACAGCTCCCCGCGCCGGTGTTTGCATCTTGGCTCAGGCAACATTCCCTGCGCCGATCCGAGGGTTGTTTCCGTCGATGTGTTGCCTTGTGAAAACGTCGACATCGTCGCCGACGCGGAGGAATTGCCCTTTGTCGACGAGGTTTTTGATCACATCGATTCGGGCGCGGTCTTTGAGCATTTGCGCGAGCCGCTCCGGGCGATCGAGGAAGTCAAGCGCGTCACTGCTCCCGGCGGCCTCAATATTATCGATACCGCTTTTCTCCAGTCCTATCACGGCTTTCCCGGACACTATTTCAATATGACGCCGCTGGCCGTTGAATCTTTTCTCGTGGATGATTTCGCCTTGGAGCACTCGCATGTGCCGGGCTCGGCCACGCCAATCAAAACCTTCTTCGATCTGACCGAGCGCTTTCTCTCTTTTTGTGCAAAAGAGGAGCGCGAGACTCTCGAACGAATGCCCCTGGGCGCGCTCCTCGAACGCTTCCAAAACGATCCGCCCTTTTGCAGCAAGGTCCTGCAACCTTTTTCGGAATATGCCTATCGAGCGCTGGGAACAAGTTTTGTCGTGGCTGCGCGCAAACCGTCGCGCTGGCAGGAAGCGCGCGCCGAGCGGCAGCATGACCCGGCGTTGCGGGAGGAAGCGCGGCTTGCCAGGAGAGAGTATTACGAACTGCGCATGGACGTGATGGGAAAACACCATGAAGTCTTTCGCTACGAGCGATTTTGCCAGGAAAAAGCCGCCGGATTGAGCGGGACCCTGCCCGGCTTGCCTGAACCGCTTGGCGATATTCTTCGCCAGGGCGCGCCTGCTGACATCCTGAGCCTTGAGTCGGTCATGCTTGCGAATGACGGGTTGCGCCGCGAAGCGCAGGCTCTTCAAATCCTGCTGGATGATTGGATTGATCTCTATGTGCGCAATTGCCGTCATGTGCCGGCGAGATGAGGTCCCCCTCGGACGACGACGTTAGGCGAGCGGGTTTTGCCTTCCGGGCCGGAACGTCCGATGCTTTGGCATGGTTCAGATCTCGATCGATTACACTGGCACACTGCACTGCGACGCGAAGCACGGTCCATCGGGATCGGCTCTCGCGACCGACGCGCCCGCTGATAACCAAGGCAAAGGAGAAGCCTTCTCGCCGACCGACCTTGTCGCGACCGCGCTGGGTACCTGCATCGCGACCACCATGGCCATCGTGGCCGAGCGGCATCAGGTGGAATTGAAAGGGATGACGGTGCAGGTGCAGAAGGAAATGGCGAGCGATCCGAGGCGGATCAGTCGCCTAACGACCCAGGTGCATATCCCGTTGCCGGCCGATCACCCGCAACGCGCGCTCCTCGAACAGACCGCGCTCGGGTGCCCGGTCCATCGCAGTCTGCCGGCGGAGATGGAACGTCCGACCGAATTTTTCTGGGAAGGGTAGGGTGGGCGTCTCGCCCGCCGGTCGGCGCGTCCCGCGACGACGAACTTTTGACCCACCAGATCGCTCTGAATCTCCAAAGTGCGTGTCCGCAAGATGCGGACACCGGCGGGCGGGACGCCCACCCTACCCGGGAACACGCTAATGTGCCTTACCTAACGACAACAAGTCGCGCCGTTACCGGTTAGTAGGGAAAGCGCCTCGCTTGTCGTATTTTTTACTGGCCAAGCACCCAGGCAAAGATCAAAGGTGCGCAAATGGTGGCATCGCTTTCGACCACGAACTTCGGCGTCGAGGGCGCGAGCTTGCCCCAGGTGATTTTCTCGTTCGGCACGGCGCCAGAGTAGCTTCCGTAGCTCGTCGTCGAATCGCTGATTTGGCAGAAATATCCCCACAGCGGCACGCCGGTGCGCTCGAGATCCTGGTGCAGCATGGGGACGACGCAGATTGGGAAATCTCCGGCAATGCCGCCGCCGATTTGGAAGAACCCGATTGAGCCCTCCCGGTTGCGCAGCCGCTTCGAATTTTTCGTATAGTATTCCGCGAGCCAGGTCATGTATTCGATGCCAGTGCGCACGGTGTGTAAGTTCTTCACGTCACCGCGGATCACGGCCGCCGCATACATGTTACCGAGCGTGGAATCCTCCCAGCCCGGCACGACGATTGGCAGATTCTTTTCGCAGGCCGCCACCATCCATGAATTTTTCGGGTCGATCTGATAGCTCTTCTTCAGCCTACCGCTCCGAAGAATCTTGTAGATGAACTCATGCGGGAAATAATGCTCTCCGGCGCGGTCGGCCGCGATCCACTCTTCGAGCACCGCCTTCTCAATCCGCCTCATCGCCTCCATCTCCGGGATGCAAGTGTCGGTCACGCGATTCATATGGCGGGCGAGCAGTTGCTCCTCGTCCCGTGGCGTGAGTTCCCGGTAGTGCGGCACTCGCTCGTAGTGGTCGTGCGCGACGAGATTGAAGATATCCTCTTCCAAGTTCGCCCCGGTGCAGACGATCGTGTGCACCTTGTCGCGCCGGATCATCTCTGCCAACGAAATGCCGAGCTCGGCGGTCGACATCGCGCCTGCCAGCGTCATCAGCATCTTGCCGCCGGCGGCGAGGTGTTGCTCATAGCCCTTGGCGGCGTCGAGTAACGCGGCGGCGTTAAAGTGGCGATAATTCTGCGCGATGAATTTCGAGACCGGACCTTTCTTGGCCGCGAGCGCGGCGTTGGTCCTTTCGGGGCTTTTGGAGCGTCGTTTGGCTTTCATTGCTTGGGCAACTTTGTGGGATGCAGCCAGCGCATGTAATCGGCCACGCCGGCTTCCAGCGGAAAGCGCGGCTCGTAACCCAGCGCTTTGCCTACAGCCGACAAATCGGCCTGGGTGAAGTTTTGATAATGGGTGTGCGGGTTATCGAAATATTTCGGCTCGTAATTCGTCCCTAACGACTGGTTGAGGATGTCGATCAGTTCGTTGAAGGAACGGGCCTGGCCCGAGCCGAGGTTGTAGATTCCACTCTCTTTTGCCTCCATTGCCCGGAGCGTGCCTTGGACGATGTCCTGCACGTAAACGAAATCGCGTTTTTGTTCGCCGTGTTTGAAAATGCGCGGACGCTTGCCCTCCTTGATCTGGCGCGAAAGATGCAAAACCATGCTCGCCGGCACGCCTTTATGCGCTTCGCGTGGCCCGTAAACGTTAAAATAACGCAGGCCGACGATCTTCCACTCCGGATCGTCCGCCGCCGCGCGCCGGGCGAGGTTATCCATGATCACCTTCGAAAACGCGTAAACGTTGGCGGGCGAGGCCTCGTGCGATTCGAGATTTACTCCGCTGGCCGCGGCGCCATAGGTCGCGGCGGAGGTGGCATAGACGATGCGCGTGCGGGTCGGTTGCGCGAAACGAAGGAGTCGCCGAAAGCTCTCCACGTTGTCATGCACCTGCGGAAACTGGTCGTGGACCGTGGTGTCGGTGATGGAGGCAAGATGAAAAATGCCGTCGAATTTGTCCTCCCCGAACTGCGCCGGCCAATCGAGTGAAGAAAGATCGGCCGCGACGAAATCGCCCCGATAGCCGCCCAGATTCTTGAAATCGCCGGAGCGAAAATCGTCGATCACCGTCAGGCGCGCGGCCGGATATTTTTCTTGAAGCGTAAGGGTGAGGTTGGAGCCGATAAAGCCGGCTCCACCAGTCACGAGAAAGTTGGGGTTTTTTGAGTTCACAGCGCGCGGTTTGGAGGAAGGTGACAGATAAATCTTGAGCGCGGAAGCGCAAGCCGCTAGTTGTCGGGCAGTTCTTTGCGAGTCTGACCCCGAAAGCGTTCGGGGTTGATCAGTGGATCGGCGCGAGAAATCCCGTGTGAACCGGGAGCAGTTGCGCTGCTGTAACTGGATACGACTTCCCATGAGCCAATCCCTGATCCCGCAATCGCGGGACGGGGGTGAAGGCGGGAGGAAGGTGCGCGGGTGTCGTTAGGCACCCGCCGGAAGCCAGGAGCCAGAATATTTGCCCGCTCCACCTCATTCGTGCCGCTGCAGCCGGGATCGGTGATCCCGGCGGCTGGAGTCACTGACTCCGGCTCGAGCAGAAATCGGCACGACAAAACTTCTTCGCAAAAAGAAGAATGAGAGTCGTGGACCAGCCGCTGGCAAGTGACCCGTCCGCCTCTCTTTTAATGGAGGTTGATTGTCATGTTGGGAATGGAAAACGCTGCGGTGGCGCCGCAGAATCTGGGTAGCGCACCTGTTTCAGGTGCTGGCGACGGTGTTCCACCGTCGCGAACTTTCGTTCCGGGCTCGCGCTCGGCGAGAGGGGGCAAACTTCAGGGGAAGTCCGACGCGGCAGAATGCCGCGACCAGCACTCGAAACGAGTGCGCTACCCAGTCATCTTGCTCGCGCTCTTGTTCAGTTTCGCAGTTTCGTTAAGCGAGGCTCTCGCCCAGGATGCCGTAACGCCGCCGGAGACAAACGAGATCGTGGTCAGCGCGACTCGTCTCCCTCTCCCGCAGGAGGAGACGCCGGCCGCGGTCAGCGTGATCACCGCACAGAACCTGGAAGAAAAGCAGATCGAACGCGTCTCCGACGCCCTGCGGCAAGTGCCTGGTCTATCGGTCGTGCAAAGCGGTGCGCCCGGTCAACTGACGTCGGTTTTCACCCGCGGCCTCAAGAGCGAGCACACCCAGGTCTTGCTCGATGGCATTCCGATTAACCAAGGCCTGGCCGGTCTGTTTAACTTCGCCGATCTCACGACCGACAATATCGAGCGGATCGAGGTCGTGCGCGGTCCGCAAAGTACCCTCTACGGGCCGCGCGGATTGGCCGGCGTGATCCAGATTTTTACGAAACAGGGAAGCGGTCCGCCCTCCGGTTCGGTCAGCGCGGAAGGCGGCTCCTACGACACCTTTCACGAGACGCTCCAAACTTCCGGGAGCGGGCGGGAGTTTGATTATTCGTTAGGCGCGAGCCGGCTCGACACCGAGAATGCGCGGCCCAACAACCAGTATAGCAACAGCAGCGGACTCGCCAACCTCGGCTGGTCGCCTAACGAGCGTTTGCGCGTCAGCAGCCTTTTTAGCTATTCGTTAAGCGACGCCGGTAATCCGAACACAATCTCAAATCCGAAGCCGTTCGACAATTTCCTGACTGAGCGCTGGTTGATCGCGCCGCATCTCGACTTCAAACCGGTCGAGTGGTGGGAACACAAGCTTATCCTGAGCTACGATCACGAGCGGCAAGTAAACGATCCGAACGACGACGGCTTCGTCGGCCCGACCCGCGCGCTCTTCAAACGCCTCACGATCGATTACCAGAACGACCTGAAGCCGGCTGCGTGGCTCACCCTAACGAGTGGATTTTTTTACAGCGACGTCGACGCCGGGCAGGAGCGGCCGTTCGTCTCGCAGCTTTTCGGGCCGCAGCCGACCTTCATCAGCGATCAAACGACCGAAACCGCCGGTTTCCTGCAGGCCGGCGTCACGCCTTTCGCGGGATTGAACCTCGTCGCGGGTGGCCGCTACGATCATTTCAACCAGTTCGGCGGCGTCTGGACCTATCGGTTTGCGGGCAGTTACAAGCTCGTGCCGACCGACACGACGCTGCATTCGAGTTATGCCACGGGTTTCAGCCCGCCGACCAGCCAGGACAAGATCTTCGGAAACAACTTTGAGCTCAACCCGGAGAAAGTGCGCGGCTTCGACGCCGGAATCACCCAGCCGTTGTGGAACGATCGCGTTGTGATCGGAGTGACCTATTTTCACAACGACCTCTCGAATGTCATCGGGTTGAATGGCGTTTTCGACACCGTCAATCTCGGCGCCGCTCGCACCCAGGGAATCGAGACCGAACTGCACGCGCGGCCAATCGAGAACCTGACGCTCACCGCGACCTACACCTATCTGGAAGCGGAGAAGACCTCCTCAGCCGACATCTCGCAACTGCCAGGAGCGCGGCTGCCGCGCCGCCCGCGGAACGAATTCTACGTCTCCGCATCCTATCTTTGGTTCAGAAAGTTGCGCACCACAGCGGAGGCGAAATTTGTCAACGCGCGCGAAGAATTGAACTTCGGCGGACCGAATTTCGACATCGAAGATTATTCCTTGGTGAATCTCGCGGCGGAGTATGCCTGGAATTCGCATCTCACGATCTTTGGGCGGGTCGACAACCTGACGAACGAGCATTACTCGGAAGTGTTCGGATTTCCGGCCTTAGGAAGAGCCGCGTATGGAGGAGTGAAGCTGTCGTTTTGATTGCGGCCGCGGCGCTTGATGAGGGCCGTCCTTTCCCGTAGGTCAGGGTTGTGGAAATGAGCCTCTATATCCTCATCGCAATTGCGAGCGCCGCCATTGTGCTGGGCGCGATCGGTTGGGTTTTCTTTTTCCGCAGCCGCCGGGTGACGTTGGCGAACGAAAATGCGATCGAAACGCAATTACTCGAACGCCTGGAGCTTCTGGAACGCGCCCAGGAACGCGACGCGAGACTGGTGCGCGAAGAGTTTTCGCGCAATCGCGAGGAAGCCGGGGTCGCGGCGAAAGCGCAGCGCGACGAATTATCTTGCACGCTCAAGAACGTGAGCGACTCGACTTTCAAGTCGTTAGGCGAAATATCCTCCATCCTGCGCGGACAACTCGAACAGGTGGTGAATCAATCTGGCAAACTGGCCGACAAGGTCGATCTGCGGCTGAAGGAATTGCAGCAGGATAACGCCCAGCAGATCGACAAGATGCGCGCGACGGTGGACGAGAAGTTGCAAGGCACGCTGGAGAAACGCCTCGGCGAATCGTTTCAGATGGTGAGCGAACGCCTCGAGCGCGTGCACCAGGGGCTCGGCGCGATGCAGCAGCTGGCGAGCGATGTCGGCGGCTTGCAGCGCGTCCTGACGAATGTAAAAGCGCGGGGCGGCTGGGGTGAGGTCCAACTCGGCGCGCTCCTCGAGGAGGTGCTGGCGCCAGAACAATTCGAGCGAAACGTTCGGACCCGTGAGGGCAGCGGCGAGAACGTAGAATTCGCGATCAGACTGCCGGGCGGTGAAAACGGCACGCCGGTCTGGCTGCCGATCGACGCAAAATTTCCAGTCGAAGATTACCAGCGCTTAACCATCGCCCAGGAAGGCGCGGATCCGATCGCCACCGAACAGGCAATGAAAAACCTGGAGACCGCGCTCCGGAAAAGCGCCAGGGACATTTGCGCAAAGTACATTAACCCACCGCGGACGACGAACTTCGCGCTCATGTTTTTGCCCACGGAAGGCCTGTATGCGGAGGCGATCCGGCGGATCGGGTTGGTCGAGCAGGTCCAGCGCGAGTGCAAAGTGATTTTCGCCGGCCCAACGACGCTGGCGGCTCTGCTCAACAGCCTGCAAATGGGATTCCGCACCCTCGCGATCCAGAAGAGCTCGAGCGAAGTCTGGAGCTTGCTTTCTTCGGTTCGAACGGAGTTTGGCAAGTTCGGCGCCCTGCTCGACGGGGTGAAGAGGAAACTCGAACAGGCGTCCAACCAGATTGACGACGTGGCGCGCAAGTCCCGCACGATCGAGAAACGATTAAACCACGTGGAAGAGCTTCCCTCGCATCCCGAGCCACTGCTCCCCGACTTCCTGCCTAACGAAGAGGACGAAGATCTGGCTGGGCACGTCTAGGTCAGAGCACGGCGTCCCACTTTGCCTGGTCTTTCAGCAGGATCTCGCGCAGGAGACGAATTGGCGGCGCGCCGTGGTTCAGGATTTCGTTGTGAAATTTCTCGAGCGAGAACTTATCTCCTTCCTGTGCCTTGTAATCATCGCGTAGCTTCAGGATCTGCCATTTGCCTAACGTGTAATTGAGGTAGCCCGGGTCGTAGGTCCCGCGCATTGCTTCGGACAGGGCGGGCTTTTCTTCGTAGTAGCAATTCTCCCGGAAGAATTTCGTGCCGTCGGCGACCGACATTCCCTGGGTGTGCATCTTGATCGAAACGGAGAGCCGGCAGAGGCGGAGGAGCGCTTCGTCGGCCTGCGCCATCCGGTATTTGGCGGCCCGCACCTTCTCATCGGTGGAGCGAGACTCTGTCGAGTTGGGCGCGCCCCCGCTCCCAAATCCTTCGTCGAGCATCATTTTCTCAGTGTAATGCGCCCAGCCTTCGACAAAGGCGTAACTCTTAAAAATCTTTTCCACTTGCGTCGCGGGCGAGGCATTGAGGTGCAGAAATTGAACGTAATGTCCCGGGTAAGCCTCGTGAATTGAGACGACATCGGCCGTGTAATAATTGAACGAGGTCAGCCATTCGTTTTTTTGTTTCTCGCTCCAGGATGACTCTGTCGGCGTGACGTAGTAGTAGGCCTCCGTTGCTTTTTTCTCGAACGGCCCCGGCGTGTCCATCGAGGCAAAGGTGGTGGCGCGATCAAATTGCGGCGTTTCGGTCACGGTCGCGCGCACATCGGACGGGATCGCGACGATATGATGGTCGAGCACCCACTGCCGGATCTTGTCGAGGCCCCTGGCCACGTCCGCGATCAATTCGCCCGGCTTGGGATGCTCGTTCTGGATCTGTTTGAAAACTTCAATCGGCGGTTTCTTTGGGTCGATAATCTTGGCTGCGTTGGCGAAGATTTGCTGCTCCTCTTGCAGTCGTTGCAGTCCGATCGCGAGCAGCTTGTCCGGCGGCAGATCGACCAGCTCAGTTTCCGCGAGAATTTTTTGATATTTGGCGGCGCCGAGCGCGAAATCCGCCGTCGCCTTCGGAAGTTTTTCTTTCGTCAGCCAGCCGGCAAAATCACGCAGGGCCTCGGCCGCTTTCTTGTTCGAGTCTTGAAAAGCCGCCATGAGCGGCTCGTCTTTCACGTCCTTGAGCGCAGCGGCCAATTCCTTCTCCAGAAAATCAGCCGATCCCTTTGCGATCTGGATCGCGAGCTCGACGTATGGTTTGGGCAAGACGGGTGCCAGATTGGTTTTCGCCGCCGTCATGATATTGGCGGCCTGGTCCTCGATCGTCACGATGTCGCGCAGCCGGTCTTCCAACGGCTTGAAATCGCGTTTGATGTAAATGTTGACGTTCAACGCAGCGGCGTAGGTCATCGGGTTTTTCTCGAAAACGCCCATCTCGACGATCTGGGCAAGTTCGCCCGCGATCGCAGCCTGCAGGATGCGGCGATCGATTTCGGCGCCTTTGCTCAGTTTGCCCGGATCGAGTTTGGCCAGTTCATCGGCGAAGCGCTTGAGACGTTCCACCTCGGCATCGATCGCGAGGCGGCTGAAGTCGCCGATCTTGCCGTCGTATTGGTGGAAGCCGAGCGCGACCCCATGCAGGGGCCGGGCCGCGAGATAGCCACTGATGAAATCAAGCGCCAGTTTGTCGAAATCCGCGTCCGCCTGTTTCTTCTCCCCCTCGTCCGCCAGCGCAGACAGAGCCGGGCTGAGGGCAAGCAAAGCGAAAAGAAAAAAAGCGCGAAGCCGTTTCATCGCCCAGTTTAAAAGGGGACGCGCACCTTGTCATGCCGACCGGTTGGCAAAAAGCCAAGGATGAACGACAATCGACTCGATCGCGTCCAAATATGATATTTATGAAGCGTTCACTGCCGCACCGCACGCTCACTTCCGTCCTCGCCGCCGCGCTTTTCTTTAGCGCAGGCGCTGGCGTCGCCCGGGCGGCTGACCCGGAACCGGCTGCCGTTACGACCGATGATCGCGGTTACACGGAGATCGCGACCTTTGCCAAAGCGGTCGAACTGATCCGGCAGGATTACGTCGACGGGCAGAAGGTGAGCTATCACGACCTGATCTACGCCGCGATGAAGGGGATGCTTTCCTCGCTCGATCCGCACAGCCAATTCATGGATCCGGACGACTTCAAGGACATGCAGGACGACACGAGGAGCCGGTTCAACGGTCTCGGGGTGGAGGTCGCGGTGCGCGATGGTCTGCTCACCGTCGTGACGCCGATGGAGGACACGCCCGCGGCGAAGGCGGGCATCCAGGCAGGCGACCAGATTCTGAAAATCAACGGCACCTCGACCGAGAAGCTTGGACTGCAGGATGCGATCAGCGTCCTGCGCGGCGAGCCCGGGCAAAAAATCACCCTCACCATCCTGCGCCCCTCCAACAAGGAGATCAAAGACTACGCTCTCGAGCGCAAGGAAATCAAAGTCGCCAGCGTCAAAGGCGGGCAGCTCCTCGATGCCGAGCTAACCGGGCCGTTCAAGGTCGGCTACGTGCGGATCGTCCAATTCAACGAACCGACCGCCGACGAGTTCGCCAAAACGCTCGACAACTTACAGAAGGAGGGAATGCAGGCGCTCGTCCTCGACCTCCGCAATAACCCCGGCGGCCTGCTCAATTCCGCGGTTGAAGTTCTGGGACAATTCCTGCCGCCGAACACCAAGGTCGTCTCGACTCAAGGCCGCGCTTCTTCGCAGAAACACGAATATTCCACTCCCGGCGGTGGAAAAGAGCGGCCTTATTTTCCGCTCGTCGTCCTCGTGAACGAAGGTAGCGCGAGTGGTTCGGAAATCGTCGCCGGCGCGCTCAAGGACCTGCATCGCGCAATCGTGGTCGGCGAGACGACCTTCGGCAAAGGCTCAGTGCAAAACGTAATGCAGTTGCCCGACGGATCGGCGCTCCGCTTTACGACTGCGAAATATTACACGCCGAGCAAAGCAGTCATCCAGGGTAACGGCGTCGTGCCTAACATTCTCGTGCCGCTGACTCCGGAGCAGGACCGCGCGGTGGCGGCCTTGCGCAACAACGACAAGATCCAACCCTCCGACGCGACCAGCACGATCAAGTCGAAGGATCTGCAGATGATGCGCGGGATCGATGCGCTCAAGGGTGTGATGATCTACGCGCAACAGACGTCGCCGAAAGTTGAGGCGGTGAAGAAGTAGGGGGCGGCGGAGTTTTAACGCAGAGGACGCAGAGAGCGCAGAGGGATGCGAATTTCTGAAAGGTTTATCTTTGCCGTTGTGTCCTCTGGGCTCTCTGCGATTAAATGAACTCGCTGCTCCTTGCGATCGAGACTTCGTGCGATGAGACGGCGATTGCGGTCCTGCGCGGGCGGGAGCTGCTGGCGAGCGAAGTCGCGTCGCAGGTCGCGGCACATCAACCCTACGGCGGCGTCGTGCCGGAGGTCGCCTCGCGGCATCACCTGCAAC
>JACCZO010000437.1 GCA_013695925.1 Chthoniobacterales bacterium | reverse complement strand
GTCAGCTTGGGCAATTCGTTGATGATTTCGGTCGCGCTCATGGCAGTAACATAATCGGGTTGGGTTGGCCTGTCAGCTTCGGCTTCGGCCGCCCAATAACCCGCCTGCTTCGCGAAGCCGCCGCAGGGATGTCCGCGTAGTGATCGGTCAGAGCAGTGCCGGACTGCTCTTTAAGACTAGCCCAGTCGCAGCCCTTTGGGACATTGACGGCACAGCGACGGAGCGATCCTCTGGTCGCGCAGCAACCTTATCTTGCGGCTCGAACTGACGATCGCTCGGCAATACGAAGCGCAGCTCAAATCCGCCAACGAGCAGAAGGCGCGTGCTTCGGTTCCGAGCTTCTAGGGCTCTTTATCCATCTGCAGGTACAAGGAGTTGCTCAGCAACGGTCGACCATTGCTCCTCGTCGGACCGACGGCAGGGCGTCGAGCGATCAATTTTGCCCTTCTCGACCAATCCGAAGATCTCAGTCTCCGAAAAAGGCTTCTGGGGGATGCCATCTTTTTTGACGGAAAAACGCATTCGAGCGCGGAGCATTACCTCTCCCGGACAGACCACCACGCGCATTCGATCATGGCTGCGAAAGATGGGACCAAGCACGGAATCATCGTGCGCGACCAGAGCAATCGACTCAATTGAGCGAGGCTTGAAAGCTTCCATCAACGCTGCCGAGAAGAATGCCTGCCCCATCACCCACATTCCGAGTCGGCTGTCCTTGGCTTGGATGATCATGATATCCTTTCCGGCAACCTCTACCTCTGACTGCCGAGCGATCTTGCATTCGCCCCCTTTGATGACAACGCCATCGATCCAGCGACCGCCTCGGTCACCGATAACTCTTTCAACTGCGCAAAACTCTTCGATCAAGGTTCCGCCAACTTGCTTCCAATACCAGCGGGTCATGGGAGTTTCGCGTCTGCTCATATCGAATAAGAACCGGTCCGTCGCGTTCCTAATAGCAAAAGAACTTAAACGGGATGCCTTTCTCGGTGAGCAATTGCTTGAACGAGACCTCAGCCATCCCGCTGCCGCGATAGTGAGCTTCGAGCAGGGAGAGAAGGACGGCATCCTTCTGCTTCGCCGGCACCGTCACCCAATACTCATAGTCCTCGCTCCCGAATCTCTCTTCGACCGATTTCCCAATATCAATCCCCGACATCTCGAGATCGCCGTTATCCTTGATTCCGGCGGAAATATAAGTCGAAGGCTCGCCTTTGTGCTCGCAGATCTGAACCCGCTTTCCCGGTGGTTCGCTTTTTTTCTTAGAGGGTCCGGCGGCAAAGGTTGGCTCCTCTGTTGAATAGCGCTTGCCCTCATGGATCTTGCACACGATTTCCAAATGTTCTTCAACGTGCTGCCCCCAGTCGCGCCGCCAAATCCGATAACACTCCCCATTCCAGTCATCCCCGCCTTGATAGCGTTCCGGAACATCCATCCTCGCGGTATGAAGAAAGAGCGCCCGGAACAATCCCCAATGACGGTTACTCGACGGCAGTCGTTCGCCGCCCCATTTCATTAGGAATCGCTGCCAAAGATAAAACGCAGCCAGGCAATCAAGCGGATCGGCCCAGGTCAGCGTCCAAGTGACGAAAAAGCGCTCGGCAAACTCGCCCGGTTTAAAACCGGTATTTTGCCGGTATTTCTCGCCGTCAAAGCGCAGAGCCCAGCGCATCAGGATCTCGCATTCTTTCATTTGGACTCTGGCGATCTCAGCAACGTAATCACCACTTGTGCTTGATATATTCTAGCGTTTGAGTCGGCGACAATTGAGTCGTCGAAGGTCCCGTCCGGATGAAGAAGTGTTCGGAGTCTGCGTCCTTTAGGAAAACCGGCTTCCCGGATTTATGACATTCGATGACCATCACTCGTCGATCTTCGTATTCGTCGAAGCGCACGTGCATGGAGGTCATAGTTTGGGGGCCCATCTTGTTGTTTACCAAGTTGACGAGGTGAAGGCCCATCTTGTCTTCGCTCTGGAATTGGTCCGCCTCGATGCCAAGGGGAGTGCCATCGTCGCGAACACCGATAATCAATCTGCCGCCGTTTGTGTTTAGGAATCCGGCGAGGGTCTTCATCACGGCAAATTCCATTCGTGGATCCTTCTGGCCAGTGTGCTGATTGACCCGGAGGGTCGCTTTGAATTCAATCTGATCCGATTCGCCCGCGGCGGCGAGGCGCGCGACGGCAACAGGGGCGCCGGGTAGTGCCGCCGTGGAATCGGCGACGAGCGTTGAATAGCCCTGTCGGATCACTTCCGCTATTCGATCACGCCGCTTTTCCAAAAATGTCGAGTATTGCATGTGTTCCCACCCGTCCGGCAGCGCGTGCCAGTGATACATTCGCGCCAGTTCTTCCATCGAGAATCGACTTTTCATGACCGGTAAATACTCAGCCGGTGGTTTATCGGATATATCCCCATTATCCCCCCACTCAACCAAGGCGAAATTCGCAATTTGATTGGTTTCGCGAACTTCGGTGATCTTTTGGGTCCTTAAATACCCTTTGGGAAAGAGGTGATGGCGTTCAACTGCAGCGCGGTTTGCGTGAATTGATGGATCAAGCAATTCGG
Source organism: Chthoniobacterales bacterium (assembly GCA_013695925.1). Taxonomy (GTDB): domain Bacteria; phylum Verrucomicrobiota; class Verrucomicrobiia; order Chthoniobacterales; family UBA10450; genus Palsa-1392. The sequence goes on along the minus strand of JACCZO010000437.1, from coordinate 4,802 downwards.
CAACTGGGAGCTTTGAGAAAAGCGCCTTCGCGTCCAAAAGGACCAGCGCTGCGTTATACGCGAAAAGCGACGGACTTCGTGGCGAAGAAGTGGCGAGATCATTCGGTAGGGTTATACCCCAGAAGTCGTCAGTCATCGCTGAGTTGCAAATCTGATCCAGGACTCCGACGAACTGATCCGCGTCGGTCATTCCGCGGAAGCGAGCCAGATCAAATTCCATGGCCGATTCCGGTGAGCCTGTGAATCGTCCCATAAGTGAGGACATAAAGAACCAGCGAGAAATGACTCCCCGGAGGCGAAATTCGTCAACCTCGAACTCAGTTCGTCCCATCAAATACAGAATGTAGGACATCAGCATGTTGTTCTGGGAACTGATCATCTTCTCGCCACGGAATCCGGCTTGCCGGATGCAATTCATGAAATCATGCCAGTATTGGAGCTTGAGCGCTCGCGCCTGCGCTTGTTGCAGGACCTCGAATTGTTCAATCCTTCGTTCATTGCTGAACTTCCCTGTTTCCAAATCTTTTCCTCGGAGAAGCGAATAGACATACTGCAGCCGCGCTCTTTTGAAGCCTAAGCCCACGCCGACACGGAGAAGTTGGTCGGGACTGGGCTTGATGAAGTGATTGAACGGGGAAGGTTCACCGGCGCCTGGCGTTTTTGCCGCACGGCAAAACCGTTCCAACTGAGTTCTGCCCTGATCCCAAAAAACTGACATCAGCGTGAGAATGAAATCCGCTTGGTTGAGTGGGGTTCCCTTGCTGTTTATCCGAACAAAAACCTCCGACACCGCCTCCTCGTTTATTTCCGGTGAGAGTTCCAAAGCGGTGAAGGGAAAACCATCGAGAGAGTAAACCCTGAGGATCGCATTCTCGATTCGAGCCACCTCTTCCTCGGATAATTCACGGGTCGCCTGCAGCCTTTCGGTATATTCTCGAATCAATTTCGTGATTTGTGCGCCCTGCGCCCAAAGAACCGAAATACTTGTGATGAAGGCCGCATCTCGTTGAATCGCCGCATCCGCCACCTCGAATTTCTCGTCGAGCGGATTGAAAGCGATCTGGATGGGTTCGCGGGTGTAGTCTTCGCGGAGGACGGATACGCCTCGCACGACCGCGTAAAGAGAAGTCAGTCGCTGTTGGCCGTCGACGATTAAGAGCCGGGGTGTCTTTTGCTTGCTTTCTTCGCCGATCGTCTTCGCGTCCTCCGTTAAAGCGTTCTGCCAGAGTAGGAGGTAGCCAACGGGATATCCTCGATACATTGAGTCGAACAGGTCGCGGACTTTCGCGTTCTTCCAGACGAATGGGCGTTGAATATCCGGTAATCCGATCTCGCCCATCCGAATGTAACCAACAAGATCTTTCAGGGTATAGTCGACTTTCTTGAAGACAGTTTCAGACATATTGCTAGGCGCGGAAAGCTGCGATTAGTGTTGTGTTTTGACCGATTACGTTCGTCTAGTGTAGCGGTGCCTCATTCCCTCTCGAGCAGCACGCGGATCTGGATTGTAGGGGGGAACGGCTCGCAATTTCTTACGGGCGACTATATCTATCCGCGAGAAAGAACTCAAAGTCATCACACTTTTCTAAAGTCCGGATAAAAAATACCGACAGATCCTTTGTAGTCCCTTTCCGGGAGCTGGCGGGGGTTCTTTAACACCCATCCCCAGGAGCCGCGAGTCTTCCATTTGGAGGAATGCGTCGCTACGCAGTCTACCACATCGACCACTCCAATGATGCGGCCGACGTGATATGAGTCGGGCAGCCGAACTCCGTATTCCCGCTGGATTACCATAAAGCTCTCCGGCTGGAGGTCTGTCATGGTTGCGCTGGCATGAATGAGCAATGGCCCGCGATGCCTTGTCGGCCAGGAGCGATTTTCAATGTTCTTGTAGCCATTCACAACCAGCCAAGCCCACGGCTGTCTAAGTGAAAGAGCTGGCAACTTCTCTAACGTTGGTGTCCAGCGAACACGCGGCGAAGGTGCCTTCCGCGTTCTTACAGGAGAACTTCGTTTCGGTTCCTTCCGCCGCGACGAGCCCTTCAACGTGACTACTTCTTTCTTGCCTCGCTTCTCGGCCTCGTTGAGTTTTCGACGTCGTCTCGGCGCGGGCTTATACCCCTCGCTCAGTTTCTCTTTCACTCGGCGCACCTCGTCGGCGCGGGCTGCGGCCTCGCTTGGGAATGCCGAGGGTGACAGGAACTCCTGTAGTGCACGCGTCGGAACAACTTTCCGAGTCGAATGGTCGATGGTCGCAGGTCCCCATTGAGTTCGGACTCGGCGACCCACGCGGGCAATCTTCCAGATCTTGTAGCTCATGCCGCTGACATTCTGTTTATTTGGACCCATGTAGACAAAAGTCTTCATAACTCAAAAATGTTCGTGACTGCGACCACTTCGGACCTCGTAATTGTCATTCTCCGTAAGCCTCTAGATCCATCATTTCCGCAAAACGGCTCCAACTCCACGAACGCCCATTGCGGCGGTTGGGGCCAATCCATTTGAAGGATCCGCGGCCGATGACGATCGTGCCGAGTTTATTCTTTCGCTCGTAAACCTCGAGCGTCAGCGCGCTCCCAGCTTTTGTGAACTCGACAACGTTCAGGTTACCTGTGACGTGATGTGTTTTCTTCACTGCTTTTTTCTTTGGCATAAGGGTATGGTCAGCGTTTAAGGTCATTCGCGATCTTGGCGAATTAGGCGAGGGCGGTATGGAGTTCTTTGTTGATTCCTTCGACGATCACTTCAGCCACTATTATTTCGATTTAGGCATGCCGATCATGCGACAAACCCACGGCACAAGATTATTTAGATCTTCATCGACGAAGTCGAGCACTTCATCGGGCTGGAAACCGTGATATCGCCATTCGCCGTAATGATCGATCTCGTCCTGGCAGAGATAACGAAAGAAATCGATCTGATCGACTACGCGCGGCAAATGACGGGCCCATAGCCTGCCCGGCTCCGTCTGCGAAAGCTCCTCTAGCCGCTCGATCCATTCGAGGCAGAGGGCTTTTCGTTCACAGAATTCCGCGAGGAAATCCTGCGGCTCCCAAGTGTCGATTGTCATCACGGTAAGACGCGAATATAGCGCGCCGCAGGCGCAACGAAATCTGATTCGACCCATCGTGTCGGGCTACGTTGAAACGAGTGCCGCCCGCCGAAGTCGCCAAGCACCATTCGCATTGCAGGGTTGATCTTCTTGAGCGGCGCTTTGCCGGGAACCGTGATCGTTTCGCTGAGCAAATGCGCCTTAGTCAGCAGGCGACTGCCTTTACCGCCCTTCACTAGAACGAGGTCGGCTTTCTGCTTTGCAAACAACGCCGCATGTCGCACATGAAAGTTGTCCGAGAAGTGCTTCGTGACCTCGGTGGAGGAAAACGAGGTCGCGAGTCCAGCCAAGGCGACTTCGAAGTAGCCGACGATGTAAAGCGCCGGCGGACTGGCGAAATCAAAGCCCTCCAAGCCGGCGTAAAAGACAAGCAGGTCGGCTTTTTCGAGATGCCGAAGTCCCCTTTTCGGGGGCGTGGGGTCGCCGTAGGTGAAGGTTTCGAACTCTGGGTCGACGTGGATCGGGTGATTCGCGTAGCGGCCGTGCCTCCCGGTCGGGAAGTATTCGACGAGCGCAACACCTCTCCTCCCTTTCATGCTGCCGTAGGTGCGTTCATCGAGCATCCGAGTGTCCGGAATCGGCACAAACTCGAAACTGCCGTCTCGAAAGAGCGGGCCCTGCATGCCGCCGCATCCGGAATCGATGCCGACGCGAAGAAGAGCGACTTTCACTTCAACTCTCGCATGAAATCAGCGAGGGAATCATGGGAGCGGAATCGAGGATGGGGTTGGGTTCTGTAGCTATAAGTTGGATACTGCCATAGGTAAGATTTACCCGGTTCACCGACGAGAAGCTTATGTGGCTTGCCGGTGGCCCAATGCTTGAATCGGATATCGTGGTGCCAAGCCGAGCCCGGCAGGTGTTTATGTCCTGCGATCGGACGTTTATAGAAGGCCGGGTTGTAGGCGTTCGCAGATGTCTTCATCGAGACCGGCTCGTAGAGATCGCCAAAGATGTCTCGACTCGCGGACTTCGCAGCGAGCTTCGAAATCAAACCCGATCGCCACATTGCATCGAAGCTGTCGACGGTGTCTATGACGCGCATAAGGTAGAATAGTTTGTTCCCCGAGGCATTGTCGCTAAAGCCAGCGATCCAGGTTCCTTTGCGACTGCGAGGCCAGGTGCGGTGATGATGCATGCATGTACAGAGAGTAATCCTGTCGCCTTGGTAGTTAGGCGAATTGCCTTGTTGCACCATGGCCTGCCCTGATTTCTTCAGCGTTGTCAATTTGTAGGAGAAGACCTCTCCGCTTTCACGCTTGATTGACGTCGGCAAAGCTCCGTCCACGACGATCGTGCCGGCATTGGATTTTGGGAACGGCTGTCCGACCATTGTAGCGATTGGTTTACAGCTCATGCGGCGAGGGAAGAGAAGTCTGCGCGAATGTGTTGACTTGGCGGTGTCGCAAGTTCGGAGACGGCGGCGGCGAGGAGGGTGGTGGCGGTGGTGCGGGCGGCGGCGAGCTGGGTTTCCAACGCGTCCACCAAGGCCATGAGTTCGTCCACTTTCGCCATGATCGGGTTTGCGTTCATCGAAGGATCTCAGCCGAAGAAACAGCCATTGGCGTCTTCGTCGATCGTGCGCAGCGCGGCACCCAGCGAATCGGCTTCCGGGCAGGGCTCGTAGCGGTGCCACTTGCCGTCGGCCCGTTTCCAGAAAAGGTGCCACACGTCGCGAGTGCGCACATAC
>JACCZO010000433.1 GCA_013695925.1 Chthoniobacterales bacterium | reverse complement strand
CGACCGTGACGCCCTGCCGGGCTGCTTCCGCTTTTGCGCCCGCGAGCACGAGAGCCTCGAGATCGCTCAGCGCAATCGCGACCTCCACCTTTCCCTCAGCGGCTTCCTGCAAAAGCAGGAGCAGATTCCCATCCTGATCGCGTCCCTGGCCGAGGCGCACGTCGCGCGCGGTGCAGGTGAGGTCCACCCTTGCCCGCTGGATTAGAATCGGCCGACCGGTGACCGTAAAATTTTCCACCTCCAGGCCGGGCTCGACCGCGCCCACCGCGGGCTGGGGAGGCGCCGGCGGAAGTTCTCCGGCGGTCGCGCCATCGAGCGAGACGCGGATCGCGGTCAGCTTCGGATAAATGGCGTCTTCCACCGTCACCATCGGCCCGGCTGGCCTAACGACGCGGGCGAGGCTCTCCTCGAGCGCGGCGCGCAACGTTTCGGAATCCGGCGGGAAGGTTGGACTAGGTAATGGAAACATCCTGGGAAGCTGCGAAGCTTGGCGCCCGATCGGATGCCCTCCACATTACGCGGAAGACGTCAAAGAGCAGGCTTGACCATTTTACGCGGACTCTGTTAAACGACAGCATGAATTCGAGCCTCCAGCCGCGCCCATCTCCGATCAGGTTTCCATTTGCCCTTCCGTTCCTCGCCTTAATCCTTGCCCTGGCCAGTCTCCCGTTTGGGACTGCGAGCGCAGCCAAGCTCCGGGAAGCCCGCGTCACGCAGGTGATTAAAGACGTGAAGCTGCTGCCCAAGGCCGCGGCGCCGCGCCCGGCGGCCGTGAGCGATCCGGTGGGCGAGGACACCGCGGTGCGGACCGGGCTGGAATCGCGCGCGGAGCTTATTTTCCCCGACCAGACCCTGGCGCGGCTGGGAGCGAACACGATTTTCAGTTTCAACGGAGGAACCCGCAACCTCGAGCTTGGGGGCGGCGCCATGCTCCTGCGGGTGCCGAAAAATGCCGGCGGCGCGCAAATCAACACCGCCGCGATCACCGCCGCCATCACCGGCACGACGATGTTGCTCGAGTATCATCCCGACGCCTATTGCAAGTTTGTGATGCTCGAAGGAGTCGCGCGGATTTTTCGCAACAAGCGCCCGGGCGATTCAGTCCTCCTCCATGCCGGTCAAATGCTGATCGTGAATCCCAATGGCGAAGGGTTGCCCGAGCCGGTGGATGTCGATCTTGATCGCCTCTTGAAGACCTCGCTCCTGATCAACGGCTTCGGGCCGCTCCCGAGCGGCGATCTCATTGCCCGCGCGAGCAGCGCGCAGCTGGCGCAAAAAGCGGAGGGCACCCTGGTGGATACCAACCTCGTCATCTTCGGCGCGGGCACTACGGTGTCACTACTCGATCCCACCAATAGCGGTACGCTCGACCAAGCCAACGCGAATGAAACCCGCCAGCCAGACGAATCGCCGTCCCCGACCGCATCGCCCTCAGCCACGCCGACGCCGAGTGCGACCGCCACGCCCACGCCGAGTGCGACCGCTACGCCCACGCCGACGGCCACGCCTACGCCAACGGTCACACCGACACCGACAGCTACTCCCACTCCGACAATCACGCCGACTCCGACGGTCACGCCCACACCCAGCGTCACGCCTACTCCGAGCAAATTCGGCACTCCCTCGGTCATCACTTCCGCCACCCCCTACGAAATCACGGATGAGACGGTGATCGTCACCGATCCCACCATCACGACCAACGGCGTCACCGACTTTGGCACGATCTACCGCGGCGACGAGCTGGACGGTCCAGCCGCGGACTGGTTTTTCGGATCGACCTCTGCCTTCGACACGCTGGTCGGATTCACCAACGAAAATACTTTTGTCGGCGATCGCCTTCCGATCGCCGCCTTCAAGTTTGCCTCTCTGCAATTGATCGGGAACCCCACGATCGTGATCGGCGCCGGCGACCCGAACAATCTCGCCCTGATCAGCGTCGGTGACCTGATTTCGGGCGCGCCGGGAGGCACTCTCACTTTCGAAGGGGTGAATTTTCTTTTCCTCGCGACGGAGAATGGCTCGATCACGCTCACTTCCGACCTGACCTTTCAGGATATCCCGCAGATCCTGATTTATGCCCGTGGGGCCGGCTCCGATTTGCTTTTCGATTCCGCCGTCAACGGTTCCTCGATTTTCGCCCTTCTCGCCGAAGGAGACATTGCGGTAACCGATTCCCTAACGATCGCGCAATCGAAGAGCAGCTTCCTGACCGAAGGCCTGATCACTTCTCTTTTCGCCGGTGAGAACGTCGTCGTCGGAGGCGATCTCATTTTTTCCGTCGATAACACCGATCTGCTCATCCTCCCGATCGGCGGCAACATTTTTCTCGGGAGTGGCGGCGACATCTCGGTCGGGGGCGCAATCGACTTTTCCGTCCTGAATAATGGCGGCGGCCAGATCGCTCTGGGCGGCAACATTTTCATCGACGCGGGCGGCGACCTGACGGCCGGCTCGATCAGCGCCCTGATCAACAACCGCGACGGCGGAATGATCGATTCGGGCGCCAGCATTCTCCTGAGCGTGGGCGGCGTCCTCACCACCACGGGCGACGCCAGCCTCATCCTCTCGAACCGCGACGATGGCGGTGGCAACGGCAGCTTTGGCGACACGGGCACTATCAGCCTGACTGCGGCGGGCGTTTCGATCGGGGGAAACCTGACCCTTGGGATGACGACGGGCGATCTTCCCGAGGCGGTCAATCTCACTAATGTCACCGGCGCTCTGGTCACCCTCGGCGGCGGTTCATTCTCGATTCAAAATGGCGGCACCACTCCGGTCGGGATCAGCCTCGGCGGCGTGATTGACAACGGCCTCTTCCTCTCAGTCGTCGCGGGCAGTCTCACGAGCGGCGATTTTCTCACCTCGCTTCTCACGAATGTGAACGGCGGCCAGATCGGCGAAAGCGCCACCCTCGTCTTCGGTGTGCTCGGCGACATCAACGTCGAGACCGACGCGCTTTGGCAGGTCATCAACACGACCTTTTCCGGTGAGAACACCTCGTTCATTGGCGAGGATGCTGCGCTCAGCGTGACGGCAGCGAATCTCACCGCCGGCTCCATCTTCAGCCAGATTTCAAACGCGGCCGGCGGCACCATCGGGGAAAACGCCAGCCTCATCTTTGGCGCGAGCGGCGACATCGTGAGCGCGGGTGACGCCACTTTCCGGATCGTGAACTTCGACGACGGCAGCGGCTATGGCGGCGGCACGATCGGTAACGACGCCACCGTCAGCATCAGCGCGCAATCGCTTTCCGCCGCCACTCTCCTGGTGCGCATCAATAATCTCAACGGCACGATCGGCGGCGATGCCGTCGTCGAGGTTAACCTTGGAGAAGCACTCACCACGACCGGCGACGCCACCTTTGACATCCTGAACAACCCCACCTTCGACGAAGGCTCCATCACCGGCAGCAGTTCCGTTTCCGTCAATGCCGGCTCCCTCGTCATCGGCGGCTCGCTCATTGCTCGTATCACCGACCTCACGACGCCGGTTGATATCGCTAACGTGAATGTCGGTGCCGTCGGCGATATCACCGTGGGCAATCAGATCCTGGTCGACGGCAGCGTCAGCGCAGGTGGAAGTATCAGCGCGACCAATGGCATCGTCATCACGGGCGGCTCTCTCGTCGCCGGCGACGACATCACTGCGACGAACGGCGCCATTACCATGAACCTCAGTTCTGACAACGAGATCGGTCTCATCTCCGCGGGCGGAGATATTTTTGCCGCGGGTGCGATCAACGCTTTCTATTTCGATACCTCAATCACCGCGGGCGGCTCCATTACCGCGTTCGACCTCGGGGCCGTCACGATCACTGCCGGGGAGGACATCACCGTCGGGGAAGCGGCCGGCGCCGCGCACGCCATCTTTGCCAACTCCCTCATCGCCGGCGACGCGATTACGCTGGTCAACGTCGGCGAGATCCGCAGCCTGACCCTTACCGCGATCGATCCGGTCGGGTTTACGCCCGATCCGTTTACCCTCAACAGCGTCACGATTAGCGGCGCGGGTCCAGTCCTCGCAAACCTCGTCTTCGACGGCCAGGCGCCCGATCCCGTCACCCTCGGGCATAACAACCCGGGCGACGGTGGCAGCGTCACGATCAACCTGACGGGCGATGGCCTAACGATCGGCTCGAGCGGAGATATCGCCTCGATCCAGGCGAGCGGCGGCGATTTCGCGACCGATTCCGTCGCGGGTGGCAGCGGCGGCACGGTCGACATCACTGCGACCGGTGACGTCTTTTTGGACGACGGCGACATCACGGCGTCGACGGGCGCGTTTCCGGAATTTACGCCCGGCACGCGCGGCGCCGGCGGGACGGTAAATATTACGACCCCGGGCACGATTACGGTGGACTCCACCATTCTCGTCTCCTCGGCCGATAGTGAAGTCTCTCCGCTTCGCCGGAGCGCCAGCGGGGGCGACATTAATCTCACCAGCAGCCGTGCCACTGGCGTCGCGATCGATATCGGCAACACCGGGGAACTCCTTTCCCTGCTCGACAGCGCCGCTCCGGGACCCGGCGGCCAGATCTCGATTTTGGCGACCGGCGCGAGCAGTGAGGTGGATGTGAAAGGACTGGTGCTGGCCGACCGGGGAACGATCGATGTTCGCCACACCGGCCTGAACGGCGAAATTTATACCGGCGGCATCACCGATAGCCTGTTTGCGAATGCCGACATCCTCAAGATTGGGGCGTTAGGCAACAACGGCGTGCTCACGATTGGGCAGGGAACCCTCTCCGCCGACACCACGCTCAAGCTCTATGCCCCGGCCAGCAATGGGCTGATCGAATTCATCTCGAACGTCACCCTCGGTGGCAACAGCGCGAAAATTATCGCAGCCGAAACGGTGACTATTTTGAACGGCGTCGTCGTCACCATCGGCGGCGTGCTCCCGGCCGATGTCTATACCGGTTTTGAGGGTGGTGAGGTGCCCAAGGCCAACTATACCGGGTTCGGCGGTAACGGTTCGACGACCGGCACATTCGCGGGGGCCGGAGCGAACGATCCCCAACCGATCGAAGACGCCCCGCCGTTTGATGAAGCTCTCTTCGTTCCGAAAGCAGTGACGAGCGGAAGCGGCGCGACCGGAGGAGGAAGCAGCACTTCGGTTGTGAACGGTCGCGGAGGCAAGCGAGTCCCCGCGATTAATATCGGAAACACCGGAGACCTGCTCGCCTTGCTTGATGGTGCCACCGCTGGTCCGGACGGGAAAATCACCCTGCCGGCTTCGACCGGCGCGAGCAGGAATTCGAATGGGATCGGGTCCCCTGGCCGCATGTCGCCCACGCGGGTTTCCCTGGAGAACCGAACCACCAATTCGTTAGGCGGGCGCCGTCCGCTGCCCTGACGAGGAAAGTTCGGTCCCGCTACTCGCGCAACCGGTCTTCC
>JACCZO010000211.1 GCA_013695925.1 Chthoniobacterales bacterium | reverse complement strand
GAGTCAGGTCGCGCGACCCATTTTCCAATGCATCTGGGGATGCATTACAGCGGAGGCAAGCGGAGCTATCAAAAGCGCGGCTCTCTCTCGGTGCGTCTGCAAACAAGCACTCGATTTAAGCACGCGTCCTCTCTCTATCTTTGGACGACGGCTGGCCTGGCAACGGTTGCGCCATTTTCAAAAAGACGCCGCCGAGGCGCTCTTAGGTGATGGCGAGAAACTGGGTCCGGGGTTGGCCTTCACGCCCTCGACCGCCCAACTGACAATTGATCAACCACAACCCCTTTTTGAGCGTCAAAAAATAATTCAAAATAGTTCTTGACGAAAAGGTGCGGCTCTCATAGACCCTTTCTCAACGCAGAATGCGTCGTAGAAATTAGAAACACAAAGAGGAAAATATGAAAAACCCAATTCGTAAACTCGCGGCGACTTCACTGACGCTCGCCTTGTTCATAATCGGGACCGCTGGTTCGGTGCAGGCGGTCGATCTCATCGGCGGGACAAACCCGGCATTCAACAATGGAGATTTCAGCCTCTCGTCTAACTTTGGCACTATCGGTGGCGGTGTCCTCACAACAGACGTAACAGCACAGATAGGATCTGGGCCATGGAATGGGACCGCCAGAGGAGTCCTGGGAATCTTAGTCCCACCGACAATCTCCATCAATGGTGCGGCGAACCCGGGCGATAAGTTAAATGCCACCATCAGTGGGCTGACGGCCGTCAATACGCAACTGGGGCTAGTGCAGAACGGGGGATCGGTGTTTGAAACGGTGGACGGTAATCCAGGGGGAACTTTGCCAGCAGGCCCTACACAGTATTGCCTCACCGGCACTTTCTCTTCAACCGATTTTCTTACGGCCAATCTCCTCGCAAATAGCGGCTTCGGCGTTGCCATCACCACCGGGGGAACGCAAGGAACGTCTCCAACACCCGGAACCGATGTGGCCAATTCGTTCACCATGTTGGGAGGCGGTCTGTTTACGCTGACTATCGATCCCCTCACCAGCATGAGCGGTAGTTTCAGTTTGATATACGACTCTCCTGTGCTGTTGGACCCGGTCGGGGTGCGTCTCTTTACGGGCGAGAATCCCGTTTTAGTCAGCACCTCAGTTCTCAGTAACGTCACTTTCGATAATATATTCCTCAAGGCAACCGCGATACCGGAACCTTCCACCTGGGCGCTGGCGCTGTTCGGCGCAGGAGCGCTGGTAATGCTCGCTCGCCGCAAACGCAGCGCGGCCCTTTCGTAATTCGACAGCCAAAGACCAAACTTTTCCTTCTCTCCCTCAAACCCGACGGCTCTCCCAAGCCGCCGGGTTTTTTCTTTTGCTATCGCTCAAGTTCTTTCCCGTCCTCATGAGCGAGCGCGAAGGATACCCTCAAAATCAGTAGGGCGTAACTCCGATGAGAGGTCCCTCTCCCGCGCCTGCGGGCTCGGGATGACAACGCATTTTTTCCGTCGATAGTGGTTTACAACGCTCAAACCTACCAGGGATTGTCCCGCCGTCGCGGGGAAGGATTTGGACGCTCTCGGGATCGACAAACCGGAGCCACAAATGGCAGTGCGGCACGCACTTTCCTCATCCGCGACCGGCGCCGTTGGCGAAGTGGACAACAAGGCGGTCTGGGATCAACTCCGCCAATGCTACGACCCAGAAATTCCGGTCGACATCGTCGATCTCGTGCCCGTGCAAGATGAAAATCCGGCGGCCATTGGCGGTCGTTTGAAGAGCGTGTTTTTGGATGGTGATCGCGCCGTAGGCACCGAGATGACTGGCGAGAAATTGGTCGTGGTTACCGGAGATGGAGGCAAAAGCTCAATTGTGACGTTTCTGCGACGAGGTTTTCACCCGGCCACGCGGGCAAATTTTGGGGCTTGACCTTTGCGGGCCAGAGATTAAAACCCGGTTCACTTATGTTAAAGCCAATTGTTGGTCTGCTTTCCATCTCTTCCTTGCTTGCGAGCTGCGCAATGCCCCCGCAAGCCGCCTCCACCCAGGCCTCGGCAGGTGCGTCCTCTTCCGCGGCCTCGATCAATACCGCCCCGGCTAACGACAACGACGATTACGAAACCATTTTCGTTCCCGCGCCCACGGGCAGTTTGCTCGGCGGCGGGTCCGTCCGGGTGGTGAAGAGAAAGATCATTGGCACGGACGAGAAGGCGCTGGTGGGCAACATCCGGCGCTTGAATGCAGCCGCGGGCACGGCGGCCGAACGTCCTTATGTGGTAGCCGCGGTTTCGCGTGTGACGGGAGTCTCGGCACAGGAACTGCAGGCTCAGCAGGATGCTTTGCAGCTTCGTTTCGGTGACCTCTGCGCGATCAACGCCATCGCTCGTGGCAACCTCACCAAGGCGCGGGAGATTGCCAACATGAAGTCCCGCGGCACTTCCTGGACGGGCGTTGCGAAAGCAAACGGTATGAGTGTCGGCACGGTTGTGCAGGTGGCGCAGAACGCAAATGAGTTGACCGCGAACTCCTACACAAATGCAGCCGACCGGGCCAAGGGCGGTCAGCAAAAATTGAGAGATTTCGGCCGGCCGCGTCCGAACGTCCCACCGGGAGGCTAGAAATTTGTCGGTCGAGCTGGCTCGGCGGATTGCGACGGGTCAGCCTGATCCTCGCACCATGAACCAGCAAACCACTCCAGCCTTGAAAGCAAACGCGGGCCCGCTCGCTCTCATTTGCCTGCTCGCGAGTTGAGCTGCACCTCAGCAGGGCGCAGCGCCTCAGGCTGCGGCGGGTCAAGCGGCGGCCGCGGGAAGGGTTGATTCCGCCCCGGCTAGCGACGACGCCGATTACGAAACCATTTACGTTCCGGCTCCGGTCGGGAGTCTGCTCGGCGGGGGAGCGGTTCGGGTTCCGAAAAGGTCACTGACCGGAAATCCTCAGGACGGCTAAGTCCGCCCCCGGAGTTCAGTCGTCTCTGATTTTTCCAGCCCGTCCTTCAACTCGAAGGAGTCGGGCTTGGGGTCACCAGCGGCGAAGCGGTTGGGATCAAACTCGGCGACGCGCTGGCTGAAGGCGATTCCGCCGGAGTCGGGAAAGCGAAGGTCGGAGAGACCTCTGGGATCGGCGACGAAGTAGGCGATTCGTTAGGCATGGGAGTAAGAGTGGGGGTTACGATCGGTGATGGAGTCGGGCTCGGCGTCGGGGTGGGTGTTGGAATGAGATCTTTCCAGTGGTACAACGGCACACTCGAGCCGCCTAGATCTTGCACCAGCTTTTCGCAGCGAGCGCGGATTTTTTCAAGGTCGGGCGGTCCGAATGGCGTGTCGGCCGTGTCCGGAAAAATGAGGTAGGTGACTTTAAGATCGCTCACCGGCCGGCTATAAGGCGTCGATTGGCTATTGATCTCCTTGGCGATTCGGAGCGAGGCTTCGCCCACTTTTTCGCGCGGCCCGACGTCGCCGACGAGTGCGGGATACATTTCGTTCCCGTAAACGACGACCGCATAATCGCCCACCTTGCCGGCATCCTTCGCGCGGCTGAAAATCCCCGGGAGCACGATGTAGGGATCGGTCGAGGCGATAAGAAAACTGAAGCGCTTGAGCGAATCGACCTCGGCTTTCATCCGCTGGATGCCGATGCGCAGATCGCGGTTCCGTTCCATGGTCAGGCCTTTTTGCGCAAACTCGGCCTCGTAGCGGCGCAGCTTTGCTTCGGCCGCAGGCAGGAACGGACTCGGCTGCGAAGTCTTTTTTTTCCAGCGATAACTGGTGAACGGTTGGAAGTTGGCCGAGCTGTCGTCGATCAACGGGATGCGATCGGCATCGGAGCCATCTGCGTCCACGTCCATCTCGGCCTGGAGGAGAATCGCTTCCCGTTTCGTCTCGGGATGACGCAGGCGCAGGATCGTCTGGCAATCGTAGAAGTTGTGTCGCGAAAGGAGCTGATCCAGCCGGACGAGATTCTCCCGCAGGCTCTGAATTTTCAGGTCGTAAAGCTGCTGAAAGAGCGGCGAGACCGGATCGGGCGGGATGGCGGCGGCCAGATTTGGGAGCAATTTCGGTAGCTCTGGTGTCACCTCGGCCAGTTCCTCCACCGTCCGGTTCGGCGTCGGCACACGCACCTTCAGCTGCAAATCGACAACGTAGCTCTGCGGATCGAGCCGCTCGACCGACGCCGCGCCGCCGGGCGTCGGATTTACCTCCGCGTGGACCGTAATCCCACTCCATAACTTGGCCGTATCCAGTTTCCCACCGATGACCGGTGGACGCGTCGGAGTCGGAATAATCTCAAGGGTCGCGCTCGGCGTCGGGCGTGGGAGAGGGCCGAGCCGTTCCAGGCCGAGCCGCAAACGCTCAAGCGAAATCCAGCGTACGACGATCGCGCCGAAAAGCCCCAGAAAAAGCAGGAGCGCGAGCCAGCGCAGAGTTCGTAGTCGGAACTTCCGCACGCGCAGCCGCTATTTGCGAATCCAGGCGGCGATGGCAAAGACAACGCCGAGGATACTCAGGAGCGACATCATCCCGGCCGGCATCATTTTCCCGGTCCGGAAAAAGGCGGGCAAAAATTGGGCCGCGAGCAGAAGCGAGACGACGCCGCCAATGACGAGACCGGCCACAACATTGGCCGGGAGAAGGAATGCGGCCACCAGCAAGAGGATGCCGCAGATAACGCCCGCAAGCAGGGAGATGGTGCTGCCGGCTTTGACGTAGCCCATGATTCCACCGGCGATCGTCAGGAGACCGAAAACGATGAAGTAAATTTTTGTCGGACTAAACATAAGGTGAACGCTTCGGAGGTTCGTTAAGCCAGATCGCTGCTCCTGTCTAGCTCAATGGAGCCTGTTGTCGCGGCAAGACGAACGTTTCTCCGATCTCCCGCAGCGCAATCCGCTCCGGCTCGTCGGCCAGCGCCCTCACGAACCGCTCGATCGGTTCCCGGAACGGCTCGAAGCTGAGTTTAAAGGTTTGGTGATGGACCGGCATGATGCAGCGCGCGCCGGCGTCCTTTGCCATCGCGATCGCCTGCTCGGGCGTGCAATGGGCGCGAATCCACGGCTGATAAGCGCCGATCCCGAAAATCGCGAGATCGTAGGGGCGACCGTCGCGCAAGCTGCCGAAACTGTTCGTTAGGGCCGTATCGCCGGCAAAGATGACCCGACGGCCGTTCCGTTCCAGGACGTAACCGTTATAGCCGCGGTAATCATCGCTCCGCAGCCGCGCGCCCCAGTGCCGGACGGGAAATGCCCTAACGAGAAGCAAACCGGCCGCGGTTTCCACCGTCGTCTCCTCGCCCCAGCCCAGCTCGGTGATCCGGCGCAGCCTCGTCCAGCCCAGCAGGTCGCGCGTGCGCGACGCCGTCACGACCTGCGTCCGGCCGTCGAAGCGCCGCAGCGTCCGCCAATCGAGGTGATCGAAATGCGCGTGCGAAAGCAGAATGAGATCGATCGGCGGCAGCTCCTCCACCGTCAGCGCGGGCGCGGTCAGGCGCTTCGGCCCGATCGCGGTGAAAGGCAACGGAATGCCGATCCGGCGCAAGAGCACCGGATCGGTCAGGATGGTGATGCCAAAGAAATTGAGCAGGACGGTCGCGTGGCCGAGCCAGGCGGCGCTGAGCCGGTCGTTAGGCCATTCGCCCGGGCGCGGTTTTGCCCGGGCGGGCGCGATCGCGCGCCAGCTCTCGAGGGTCCATTCCCGCCAGAGATGCGCGATCCAGTTGCGGCGCGCGGCGCCAGTCGTTGGTAGTTGCGGCATTCCTCGCGACGGCTTCGCCTTTTACCGTACTCGCTGAGCAACACAGCGTCGTCAATCTTGCAGCGTCAATCCATTGACGGCGCCGGCGAATGTTGAGCTCACTCTTGCACAGCAAACGATATTGCCGATAGCGTGTCCCCCAGTGAACCGCAGGCGTAACAACGGGATGGCTAACGCAGTGAGGTTGGCGACTTCGTCGAAACTCTTGCAAACGCAATCTGACGCCGAGGGCCGAATTTGGAGCCACATTCGAAAGCGATGGCTGGTTAATCTTCCGGAAGAGCGCGTTCGGCAACAGTACGTCTGCACGTTCGTGAACGAATACGGCTTCTCCCTCGAGCAAATGGACGAGGAGATTCGTTTACCGTTGGGCCGTGGGTCCGTTCGCGCGGACCTCGCGATTTGGCGAACCCAGCAAGATAAGTCTGATCGCAAGACACCGCTGATCGTCGTTGAGTGCAAAGCCGAAAACGTCACCATCAGTTTGAAAGACTACGGCCAGGGCGAGAGCTACGCCCGAAACGTCGAGGCTCCGTTCTTTGTCACGCATAACAATCGCGAGACCAAATACTGGCGCGTCAAAAAAGACCGGATGCCCGGGTACGTCGAAGAAATCACCGATGTCCCCCACGCCGACGCGACCGATCGAGAGATCGATGAACTGATCAAGAAGCTAAAAGTCTTCAAAGAAGACGAGTTCGCGGACCTGCTCCACCAATGCCACAACGTCATCCGCAATCGCGAACACCTCGACCCCGCAGCGGCGTTTGATGAGATTGCCAAGGTCCTTTTCATCAAGGTCTGGGTGGAACGCGACATGCGGCGGAAGAAGCGGCGCGACAACCGCTTCACGGTCGATTACCTGCGGACTCTTCCCGGCGACAACCCTCTTGCTCTTCTCTTTCAGGAAACGATTAAGGACTTCCGCGACGACAAGCTTTTCGCTGCGGATGAGAAGCTGTCTTTGAAGGCACCGACTGGAGAAAGAATTGTCGAGCTGCTCGAACGCTACAACCTTTCCGATACCAGCGAAGATGTGAAAGGGATCGCGTTTGAGCGCTTCCTTGGCCGAACCTTTCGCGGCGAAATCGGCCAATTTTTTACGCCACGCGAGATCGTGAAATTCATGGTCGAGATGGTGGAGCCGCGATTCGATGAAAAAATCTGCGATCCAGCGAGCGGGTCCGGCGGTTTCTTGATCCGATTCTTCGCCAACGTCCGCGAGCAACTCTTGGCCGAAGCGGACAAAGCATACGCAAAATACAAATCTGAAATTGAGAAGACGCGGGGCTCAGCCAGAAAGAAGGCGGAAGCCCTCCGGAAAAAGTACGACCAGCTTCAGCGCGATCTTGATCCAAAAGCACCGAACTCCAGCATGTGGCAGCTCTCGAATCGTTGCATCTACGGCACCGACGCGAACGACCGGATGGCGCGCACGAGCAAGATGAACATGATCATGCACGGCGACGGCCACGGCGGCGTGCATCACTGGAACGGCTTCTTGAACGTCAACGGCATTTTCGACGGCCGCTTCGACATCATCCTCACCAATCCGCCCTTCGGCGCGCATGTGGAATCCGGCGCGCGGGTGGAAATACCGGAAGGGCCGGAATGGGAAGAGAGCAAACGAGTTTACGCGCGCGAATACGGCGACGTTTACCAGGAGGCCGTCGCACGGGTGGAAGCGGCGAAAGGAAAAGCCATTGCCAGCTTGTTCGAATTACCTCGCCGCGGCGGAGATGAGAAATCCGCGGGCAAGCTCGGTAAAATCAAAACCGAGATTCTTTTCATCGAACGCTGCCTCGCCTTGCTGCGGCCCGGCGGGCGTCTCGGCATTGTCCTGCCGGAAGGAATCTTCAACAACCCCTCGCTCGCCTACGTGCGCGAGTTTTGCGAAAACCGGGCATTCATCCGGGCCGTGGTGAGTCTGCCGCAGGAGACGTTCCTCTCCTCTGGCGCGAGCGTGAAAGCCTCGCTCCTCTTCCTGCAAAAATTCACCGCGAAGGAGCAAGCCGAGTTTGACAAGAAGAACGCGAAGGCACGCGCCGAGGTTGAAGCGAAGCATGCGCCGGAGATCGCAAAGGAAACCGCGCGGCTGAATGATGTGATCGCGGCGGCCAAGGCCGCAGGGGATATGGCGCGGCGGAAAACGCTGCAACGAGAACTCGCAACCTATCAAAAGCGCATGTCCGAGATCATCACAGCGGAGACCCGCGCCTTGCTCAAAGAGCGTTTCCCGTATCCGATCTTCCTTTACGAAGCCGAGAAAGTAGGAATCACCGCGACGGGCGAACCGGACCAAAACGAGCTGTTCCCAAATGACAACGTGCCGCCGGGGACGGCCAAGACTTGCGTGGAGCTTTACCGCGAGTTTCGCCGCAACCCGGAGGCGTGCTTTCTCGCGGAGGTGGCGCAATGACGGCGGCGAGCGCGCCACCGCGCCGCGCGTTCGCGGTTTGGTGGAAGGATTTGGAGCGATGGGTGATTCCCACCAGCCTTCTTTTGCGGCAGGCGCTGCCGCCCGGTTGGCAACGCGTCCGCCTGCGGGACCTTCTTCGGCAGGCTGACGCGCGCATGAAGGCGGAGCCGGATACCGAATATAAAATGGCGGGCGTGAAATGGTACGGCGAAGGCGTCTTTCATCGCGAGACGGTGCGCGGCGACGGCATGAGCGCGAACCACGTCGCCCCGCTCGTGCCCGGTGCGCTCATCTACAATCGGCTTTTTGCGTGGAAGGCATCTTTCGCCGTCGTCCCGCCCGAGCTTGGCGATTGTTTCGTCTCAAATGAGTTCCCGCAATTCGTCACGGACTCGCACCGACTCTTGCCAGATTACCTCTATCTTTTTTGCACGCGTGAAACGACCGTCCGTGCCGTGAGCGCGGCTTCCACCGGCTCCGCCGCCGTGAGCCGGAACCGATTCAAGGAAGAACAATTCTTGGGCTTTGAAATCGCGCTGCCGCCGCTAAAGGAGCAAGCGGCCATCGTCGCCCGCTGGCGCGAGCGAAAACGCCAAATCGCCGCAGCCCGCGCGCGAATTGAGAAGTTGGAAGGGACATTGCCAGGCATCGTTTATCGCGGCTTAGGCACGCCGCCGCCGCTCGCGGATAAACCGGTCGGAAAGTGCTTCGCGCTTCCGTGGAAGGAATTAGAACGGTGGAGCTTCAATTACTTGAGCCGCGCACGCCAAGGTTTGCTCGGCTTTGCCAAATCAAAGTTTCCGATTGTCCCGCTCGGCGAACATCTCATCGAAACGATGAACGGCTATTGCATCAAGCCCGTGGCAGGCCCGACGCCGCACAAGATGCTAAAGCTCAATGCGCTCGCCGCCGCCGGGTTGGATTTGACTAAGAGCAAGTTCATCAAGATTCCCGACAAGATCGCCGAACGCTTTTCGATTCGGAAGGGTGACTTGTTCATCTGCCGAAGCGTTGGCAGCTATGACCATGTAGCGAAGTGCGCCTTGGCAAAAGATGATGCACCGAGTTTCGTTTTTCCCGACACGATCATTCGGGCGCGATTCAAGGATTCGCTGTTGTCGGAATACGTCGGCGAAGTGATTCAAACACCGCTCGGAAGGGCGTTCTTTCAATCCAACGCGCGCACCGCCGTTGGCATGTGGAAAATCGGTGCGGAGGACATCGGCAATTTTCCAATCCCGCTCCCGCCCGTGCTCGTGCAACGGGAGATCATGGCGCGAGTGCAGAAAGGTCGCGCCGAAATCGCCCGCGAGCGCGAAACCGCCGCCCGCCTGACCCGAGAGATCGCCGCCGAGGTTGAAGCGCTTATTCTCGGCGAGAAGAAGCTTGATCGCGGCCTAACAAATCGGATATCGTCGAGACGGTCTTACCGCGCATGAGGGCGCTGTTTGTTCTCCCCGCGCAAATTAACGCGAGAGGATTGCTCCCTTTCCTTTCCCAGCTTGGCGAGTTGCGCCACGCGGAGGAGATCGCGCTCGACTTCTCTCACCTTCGACGGGTGACACCGGCTGGTCTCACCGCGCTGGCGGCGAGCGTGAACGGCTGGCAACGCCAAAATCGTGGTGTTGCGTTCCACGGCCTCTCTGATTGCGCCATCACAGGCTACCTCCAGCGGATGGACCTCCTCAGCGCGTGTCGGGTTCAACTGCCGAAAGGTTTTCAACGACACGAAGCGCAAGGCCGGTTTGTGCCGGTGAGAGTCATCGACCATGATGTGACCCAGCTTGGCCGGGACGTGGCCGGCTGCCTGGCGCCGGGCGGCGAGGATTACGATCATCCGATGGCCGGATTGTATGACCTGGCAAACTATGTGATCACCGAAGTCGCGAACAATACTCGCCAGCACAGCGCGGGTGTTGGCTACGCGGCGGCACAAGTCACGCGAACTGAGGGGTTCGTCCGAATCGCCTTGGCCGATGATGGCATTGGCATGCTGCGGAGTTTGCAACTCGTCGAGTACCCCGGTAGCGATCGTTTCACAGACATGGAAGCGATCTGCAAATCGATGGAGCCACGGGTCTCCTGCAAGGTGGGCAATCCGAATGAAGGCGTCGGGTTGACGCTCGTGAGCAACCTGACGCGGTTGGCGAAAGGGTGGCTCATGATCGTGAGTGGTTCAGGTGTCGTGACGATTCCTCGCGATCTGCAGACCATTGTCCGGACTCTTCCGGATAACGGCTATTATCGAGGGACGCTGGTCGCGGGCAGTTTTCCCCAACAGACAACACGCGACTTCGCCGATCTTTTGCAGCGCGCGAAGATTGGGGCTGGACTTTTGCGCGGCGGCACAATAAACGCTACCTTCGAGGCATGAAACTGGAGCTTCCCATCGCGGCAGATCTGGGGACACACCTAGCTGACGGAGCAGCTGCAGCGGAGTATCGTCGCGGCAGAATTGACCCCTACGTTGGCCTCTGCGACGAGATCGTTTTAAATTTTACAGGAGTTCGGACTGCGAACAGTTCTTTCGTCAATGGCTTGATTGTGGGACTGATCGAGCAACACAGCGTAACCGTGCTCAAGCGCGTTACTTTCAAAGGCTGCAACCCGGTAATGCAGGTCTTGGTTCAAGCTGCAGTCGATCTTGGGTTGGCCAAAATCGACGGCCGCGTCGACGCTTAAGGCGCCCGAATTGGCGATTGCCGCCTATTTCACGACGCCAATCTCGGCGCGGCGATTCTTGGCCCAGGCTTCTTCGTTGGAGGAAGGATCGGCCGGCATGTCGGCGCCGAAGCTGACCGTCTGGATGTTCTGCGCGTCGGCCCCCATCGCGATCAACGCTTCGCGCACCGATTGGGCGCGGCGTTCGCCCAGACCGCGATTGTATTCCGCCGTCCCGCGCTCGTCGGTGAAGCCGGCGATGATGATCTGGCTGCTGCCTTGTTGGAGGAAGCTTGCGACCTGCTGGATTTTTCCGTTCTCGGAGCTGCGGATCGTCTGGCTGTCGAAGTCGAAATAGATCGGCTGAAATTGGTTGCGATCGACATTGCCGCTGAGGAAGGAGGTGCCTTCCTGCCGCTCGGGCAGGGGCGTGCCGGTGACATAATCGCCGGTGCTCCCGGCGTTCTGGCCGCCCTTCTTTTTCGCGCAGGCTGGCAGGGTGATGAGACCGAGGACGAGGACGAGGAGGAGGACGAGCCTAACGAGAAGTTGAGAAATCTTTTGATTCATATGCGAGCAGGCGCAGCATAACGGCAGCGCTCCTCCATGCAAGCCGGTGGAGGAGGGGTGCGTTCGATTCGTTAGGCCGGCTTGCTCGCGCCGAAGCCGTGGAGGAGGCGATGGAAAAACCCACCCTCGGCGTCTTCGTGGTCGACGATCTTCCCGGCCCGCGCGACCAGGACCGGGCAATCGGCCCGATTCAAGATCCCACGGGTCAGATCGCCCATGATGTAATGGCGGAGAGCGCCGCGCGCCTGCGAGGTGCCGGTCACGATCAGGTCGTGTTCGCCCTCTCGCACCTGGGCAAAAATCTGGTCGAGCGCGAGCCCGTGCCGGATGCGGAGCCCAACGTTGAGTCCCATTTTTTCCAGGCTCTCCTTTTGGCCGCGCAAGTTGCGTCCGAGCTCGGAATCGGAGGCGAGCAGGCGCTCAACGTCTTCCTCCAGCCGAACGAGATCGGCATAGATGGCGGGCGGTTCCGCCATGACATGGAGGAGCGTGACGGTAGCCCCGACGCATTTCGCGATGTCGCCCGCCATTTGCACCGCATCGTCGATGAATTTCTTCCCGCCGGTGCAAACGAGGATGCGCCCGACCTGGCGGCAGGCCCCGATCGCGACCAGGACCGGCGGCGGGACGGCCTTGATCACTTCGTAGGTTTTCTCCGGGCGCCAATACCTTCCGCCGCTCCCCTTGCGGCGCGCGCCGATGACCGCGAGGTCGTACTCGTTCGCGGTCGTCTCGGCCAGGATCTGGCGGATCGGCTCGCCCGAACGGACGACGATTTCGGGCGAGACATTCATCTGCCGCAACATCTCGGCTTCGCTTTCGAGGGCCTGCCGGAGCGGGCCTTCCTCGCCCTCTTTTTCCGCAATGCCGAGCAAGGTGGTCTGCGAATGACAGGCGCTGCCGATCAGGCCGCCGAGCCGGGTCGGGTGATCCGCCGGGTCCGATCCATCGCTGCAAATGAGGAGGCGCATGGGGCGACTACACTTTCTCCCCGGTGATCAAGGTGTAAACCACGATGGCCACGCCGATCAGCGGCAGCGGCACGAACAAAAGCCGGATTTTCGGGCCGGCGAAATATTGCGTGAGGATGGCGCCGATCTGGGCGCCGATGGCTGCGCCCGTGTTCATCACGAGCGCCACCATAATGTCGACATTGCCTTTGATGGCATGGCTGAAAGTTCCGTAACTCGCCGAGATGATAATTTCAAACAGATCCGTCCCGACCGCGAGATGGGTCGGAACGCCGAGCAGGTAAACCATCATCGGCATCCGGATGTAGCCCGCGCCGCCGCCGAGGAATCCGCTGAAAATACCGCCGATGAAGGAGACCAGGATGATGACCCAGAGCGAGATAGATTTTACCCCGGAAGTGGGGAGCGAGATCATGGGCCAGAGCGGAATGGCCTGCACCGCCCGGGTCACACCTTCGAAGGAGGTTTCATCCTTCGCCGCCCGCCCTTTCTGGAGGTTGCGCTCGCCCCTGGCTTTCTGCTGCCGGAAGGTCTTCCAGCTCTCCCAGATCATGAAGGCGGAAATGCTGAAATAGATGCAGATCGAAACAATGCTGACCACGAGGTCGACGTTGCCGCGGCGTTTCAGGAGCTCGATCAACTGCGCGCCGCATTCCGCTCCACCGACGGTGCCGAGAGCCATGATCAGGCCGAGGCGCAGATCGACATTGCCCAGGGCGCGGTGGCGTTTGGCCGCCACGACCGATTTACCGACGATGTGGGCGAGGTCGGTGCCGACGGCGAAATTCCAGTGAATCCCGATCGCGCGCAGCGCCGGGCCTGCGATGAAGCTGACGCCCACCCCGAAGAAGCCGCCCATGATCCCGATCAGGAACCCGATCACGACCAGGTAAATCGGGCTGATGTCCGTCCCCGAGATGGGAAAATGCATCGCGAGAAAGATCATTCGCTGCGCCCGCGCATGAGTCGGAAAATGAGGGTGGTGACCGCCTCCAGGACAACGGCCTGGCCGATGATTAACCCGATCGCGACAAAGGCATAAAGTTTGACGTTTTCCCTGTTCAGGTTCGCCAGCCAGTCGCCGAGGAAATGCAGGACGAGGAAGAAATAGGCGACGACGAGAATGCCGTAGACGACGAGCTCACCGGCAAAGGAATAGAGCGTCTTGCGCGTTTCGGATTTCATAAGAAGTCAGGACGCTGCCAGAAGGGAGTTCGAGCACCCCTGATTTGGCGGCTGGGTGGCGTTCCGTCAAACAGGAAAATGATTGCGTCAGCAGTGAATCTTCCTACGTTTCGGGCCCAAACCCGCCCCGGAGTGTTTTTATGGCTGATGTCGCAAACAAATATAGCGAAAACGTAGACGGCAAGTTCTACGTCGATGACCAGTGCATCGATTGCGATCTCTGCCGCGAAACTGCGCCGGCCAACTTCAAGCGCAACGACGACGGAGGCCATTCCTTCGTCTACAAGCAGTCGGAATCGCCCGAGGAAGAAGCCCTCTGTAAAGAAGCGATGGAAGGTTGCCCGGTCGAGGCGATTGGAAGCGACGGGGGCTAGGCTCGCCTGTAGCGGCGGTCTGTGACCGCCGAAAAAACGTCATGGCGAAGGAGGAATCTCGACGGTCGCCCGTAACGGATGCGAAGCACCGGCCGGGCTTCCAAACCGCCGCTCCAGCCGTTGTCCTCACCATCGCCGGCTCCGATTGCAGCGCCGGCGCCGGCCTCCAGGCCGACCTCAAGACCTTCAGCGCGCTCGGGGTTCTCGGTCTCACCGCCGTCACCTGCGTCGTCGCCGAAGTGCCCGGCAAAGTCTCGCGCATCGCGGGGGTCGACCCGCAAGACGTGCGCGAGCAGATCGAACTTTGCCTGACGAATTTTCCAGTCGGCGCGATCAAGACTGGCTTGCTCTATTCGCCCGAGGTGGTCGCGACCGTGGCCGACGTTCTTGAGGAATTCGATCGTCTTCCGCTGGTCGTTGATCCCGTGATGATCGCGACCAGCGGCGACGCGCTCCTCCAGCCGGCGGCGGTCGAGACTTATCGCGCCCGGCTCTTTCCCCGCGCCACCCTCGTCACCCCAAACATGGCGGAAGCTGCGGCCCTGACCGGGCGGTCGGTTGGCAATCTGGCGGAGATGCGGAAGGCCGGCGAGCAACTCGCGCGCGAGTTCGGGACGCGGTTTCTGGTCAAGGGCGGTCATCTACGCGCCGGGGAGGCGACCGATCTGCTTTTTGGCGGCGCGGAAATGGCCGAGTTTTCCGCGCCCTTTATGAAAGGGGTTTCGACCCACGGCACCGGCTGCACTTACTCTGCGGCCATCGCCGCCCGTCTCGCGCTCGGCGACCACCTCGAGGAAGCGATCGCGGCCGCAAAGATTTTTGTCAGTCGCGCCATTCACGAACATTTCGCCTGGCAAAGTTCGTCGGGCGAAATCCACGTCCTCAATCACAATTCTGGTTGTAGCCAGGGGCGGTGACCCCGGTTCCACGCCGCGCCGCCGGGGTCAACGCCCCCGGCTACAGCAACCCGTCCTCAGGGCACGGTGCGGTCGATCTTTTTGACCCAAAGCTGGCCTTTCAGGGCGGCCAGGGCAGCAGCGCTTTCGGCCAGCTTTTTACTCCGGCCGCCGCCCTCCCCGAGCACCAGGCCCTCCCAGACGACTCGCACTCGGAAGATTCGTTCATGTTCGCGCCCTTCCTGCGAGAGCACTTCGTAGGACGGACTACGGGGCGAGATCGCCTGCAGCAGTTCCTGCAGCTGACCCTTGGGATTGACCTCAAGTGGCTCTTCTTCGAGCCGCTCCAGGTCGTCCTTCATCTCCTTGAGAATAAAGCGGCGCACTGTGCCCAGGTCGCTATCGAGATAGATCGCGCCGAGCAGCGCTTCGAAAGCGTCGCCTAGCGTCGAATCGCGTCGGCGGCCGCCGCTCGCTTCTTCCCCCCGGCCCATCAACAAGTGACGGCCAAGGTCGAGCCCGGTGGCCCGCACCTTGAGCGACTCGCGCGAGACGAGCCGCGAACGGCGGGTCGTTAGGCGACCCTCCCCGGCCTCGCCATAACGGGCGAACAAGTGTTCCGTGATGACGAGCTGGAGGACGGCATCGCCGAGGAACTCGAGCCGTTGATTGTCGAACTGTTTGCGCTGTTTTTCGTGCGCCACACTCGGGTGGGTGAGAGCCTCGACCAGGAGTTGCGGGTTTTGAAATTGGTAACCGATCCGTTCTTCGAGAGGATGCACGGGAATGGTCGTTAGGGCGCGCGGCGCGTTTGTTTTTCGTAAACTTCAATCGAGGTCACGAGGTCGACCCCGCGCTGGAGGACCGTGTCGTGCAAGGCGAGAGGCTTGGGCCCGTTTTGGGAACGCCGTTGGGCGGCCTGGGTCGCCTCGATCTCGGGATTCGTCCCGGCGAGGAGGGCCGCTTCATTGAGATGCGGGCGGTCCGTCTCGAAAACAAACGGGGCCATTCCCTTCGTCAGGCTCTCCTGGAAAATCTGTTGCTTGGTCGAGACCGGGAGCGCGACCGGGAGATCGGGCTGGACGCCGTTGGGATACCTCGCGTGCTCATCCGGCAGGATCGCTTCGGCGACCGCGACGCGCAGAATCCGGCCGCTCGGCAAAGGGAGATCGGAGTACTCGACCGCGGTCCCGGCGGTGGTTTGCCCGATCAGAATGGCGTGTTTTTCAAACCGCAGAATGGCCGCCAGAATCTCCGTCGCGCCGGCCGTCTCACCGTCGACGAGCAGGACGATGAGCCCGTGGTAAAGGGGCGTCTGATCGGAAACAAATTCGGCCACGGTCTTTCCGTCTGGTCCGCGGAGGGAAAAGAGCGCTTTCCCCTTCGGGACAAAACGTTTCGCGAACTCGGCTGCGCTGGCGCAATCGTTCGCGGCCACACTGCCCCGAAGATCGAGGATGATGGCATCGACTTTTTTTCCGCCCAAACCGCGCAGGGTGGTGTCCAATTCCTGGAGCTGGGGCCGGCTGAAATCGCCGGGGCGCAAATAGCCGATGTGGCCATCGAGGATCTCGCGATAAAAGGGTGCGGGCGTGGCGGCAGGGCCGGTCTTGGCGGGCAGCAGTTGGACTCGCGGGTCCAGGCGCTCGAGGACTCCGGCGAGGGTGTCGCGCCGCAGTTCCGTTTCGTTCAAGGCCTTGGGGTTGACGTAATGATCGCGGATGAGCGGGATCGCCTGCTCGAGGTCGGCCGGGGTGAGCGTCTCAAGTTCCAAGGAAGGAGATGGCGACGGCGGGGACGTTTGGCCGCAGAGGGCGCGGCACAAGAGAATCGTTAGGCTAGCGCTGAGGAAGAGCCGCACCATCGGTCGTCTCGATCTTAACCCCAACCGCGGCAAGAGCAATGTCGCGCCGGTATTGGCACCCTTCGAAATCGATTTTGGCAACCGCCCCGTAGGCGCGATCACGCGCCGTGGCGACGGTTTCGCCCAGCGCGGTGACAGCCAGCACCCGGCCGCCGCTGGTCAAGGTTTTGTCTTTTTCCCGGCGCGTGCCGGCGTGGAAAACGACGACGTCCTTCATCTGCGCGCATTCCTCGAGGCCGGAGATTTCCCTGCCTGCTTCGACGTTTCCTGGATACCCGGCCGAGGCCAGGACGACGGTCACGGCGGCGCGATCATCGAATTCGATTTTCACTTCGTCGAGCCGCCCGTCGATGGTCGCTTCGAGCAGCGGAAGGAGGTCGCTCTTCAGTCGCGGCAGGATCACCTGCGTTTCCGGATCGCCAAAACGGCAGTTGAATTCCAGCACGCGCGCGGTCTGGCCGGAGATCATCAGGCCCGGAAAAAGCAGCCCCGAAAAGTGAATTTTCTCGTCGCGCAATCCGCGCAGGAGCGAGCGCATGA
>JACCZO010000425.1 GCA_013695925.1 Chthoniobacterales bacterium | reverse complement strand
TCGTCAGTTGCCGGCAACGGCGCCGATCGATCAGGCAGTCTTCGAGGTTGATCCCGACCTGGGCGTAGGTCCGCTCGAAGAGGCCCTGAATCTGGCTGAAGAGAGTTTCGTTCATGGCGTGCTCACTTTTTTCTCACACGAAGTCCGCGAAGGGCACAAAGGATCGGTTTCTTCATAAGCCTTCGTGATCTTTGTGAGAGTCCCTTTCAAAGCAGAAGCGAGCCACTATGGTCATCATCGAGATTGAGCAGCTCGTCGGAGAGCCGGTTAAGGGCAAGCCGCACCTCGTGAAAACGATCGGCCAGTTCCTCGAAGACATCATTCAACTCGCAGCGGCGCGCGGTCGAATGCGAAGCCACGAGCTGAAAATTGGTCCGTCCAAGTTTCTCGTAGAATTCCAAATCGGGCGCTCCACGCCGGCTGCGGTGCTGCGCGTTCTCGTGAAAAATTCCGCTGACAAAAAGCGAGTAATTTCCCACATGCGCGCGGAGCAGAAACGTTTCCGCGGCGCTCGCGCGCGTCAGCGCGATCAGCATGTCGGAAAGATACTGCCGCCCGGAATCCTCCTCGGCATGCGGCGCGCGCAGGCCGTTGGCGCGGGAAAAAGTCTCGAGCAGAGACCCGATGTAATCCGAGAGCTTGCGGTCGGTGATATCGGCCCCTTTCAAAACGTGCCGGGCGAGGACGTAAAAGTAAAAAGAAGACGAAATCGAGAGATGCCCGGCATGGGAAAGGATCGCCTCCACCAGCCGCGGGTGATCGAGCACGGCGTCGCGCGTTTCGGCATCGCTCAGGAGATCGACGAGCGAGACTTGATCGTTAGGCGAACGGGCCAGTGTCCGCACGATAAATTGAAAATCCGCCGCCGTGAACCGCGCCCGACAATTTGCCTGGATCATCGGAGAGCTATCCTAAGCTTTCCGCAGGCCAAATGGCAAGAAGGCACTGTAGACGCCTCCCAGGTGTCTGTTTGGCCTAACGAAATTTCGGACTTGTACTATTAGTAGTAGGTGCTTTTGTTGGGGACATGGGGGAGGAGAGTTGGGAGCGCGCAGCACTCGAAGAATTGCTCCGCAGGCGTCCCCGCGCGCTGGTCGAATTGATTTTTCAGCCGCGCCAAATGCTACTGCGGCCGACGGTCATTCGACACAAACTTCGTGCGGGAACAAGACGCCGCGGGGGGCGCGCACTTTTGAGGTGCTCAGCAGCCTGGCCGCCACCTGCCGTCAGCGCAAAGAAGACTTCCTGCAAATGGCCCTCTCCAGCGCCCCCTTCCAACCCGCCTGATGTTAGGCTAAACACATACAAGCGAAGCGTCTACACCGCCGGCTGCTGCTGGGTCAGGCAGTGGAATGCGCCCAGGCCCCAGATGAGTTCGCGACAATCGATCGGGATTACCCGTCGTTTCGGGAAGGCAAATTGCAGCACGGTCAGCGCTTCCTCGTCATTCGGATCGGCAAACGTCGGGAGAAGCAAGGTCCGGTTTCCGACGTAATAATTCGCGTAGCTCGCGGGCAGGCGCAGCCCCTCGCGCTCAATCCGGTTTGGCATTGGCAGCGGCAGGATGTCGAGCGGTTTGCCGCCGACCTTTAGGCTGCGCAGCCGATCGAAGTTTGCCTGCAGCGGCTCGTAATTCGGATCGGCCTGATCTTTTTCGATCACCGTGACCACCGTCTGCTCATCGACGAAGCGAGTCAGGTCATCGATGTGACCGTCGGTGTCGTCGCCTTCGATGCCGTCGCCGAGCCAAAGAATTTCTCTTACCCCGAGGTAATCGCGCAGCCGTTGCTCGATTTCTTCGCGGTTGAGCTGCGGATTGCGATTCGGATTGAGCAGGCAACCCTCGGTCGTGAGCAGCGCGCCGGCTCCATTGACCTCGATCGACCCCCCTTCCAGGATCATCTGCGGGTAATAAACCGGGAGGCCTAACTTCTCCGCGATGCGGGTGGGCACGACTTCATCGAGATCGCAGGGCGGATACTTCCCGCCCCAGGCGTTGTAATCCCAATCGACGATCGCGAGCCGGGGGTCTTCCGCGCGGGCGAGAAAAATCGGACCATGATCGCGGCACCACGGCTCATTCGTCGGGATGAGATGAAAAGTCAGCTTGTCGTTAGGCAAACCCTCCAGCGCCGCTCGTGCTTCTGCTTCGTGGGCGCCGTTGCAGACATTAATGTTGACCGGTTCCGATTCGAGCAGGCCCGCGACCATGGCACGCAGAGTCGGCAGGACACGATCGTAGGAATCGGGAAAGCTGATTCCTTCGCGCCGCGGCCAGGAGAGCCAGGTGGCGGCATGCGCTTCCCATTCCGCCGGCATGCGGTAGCCGAGAGCGGCGGGTTTGGTATCGTTAGGCATATTTAGCCTCGTGCTCGTGCTCGTAATCCTGATCGTGCTCGAAATTTAAGAGCGATTACGAGCACGATCACGAGCACGAGCACGAGAAGCAAGTGGCGCGCGTTAGGTCAGGCGTCTTTGCTGCACCGCCAGCAAAGGCGGAAAATCGAAAAAGGCGGGGGCCGCGAGCCGGTCGATCAAATCTTTTGCGGCAGCCTTTAGCGCCCGCCAGCGATCCCATTCCAAATCGGGCGCGGACGCGATATGCCGAACGAGGCTGCGCCATTCCATCAAGGCGCGTTCGACGTCGCCGTGACGCAACGAATCGGAAGTGATCTTGTAGCGACCGCTCGGATTGGTGACGACTTCGCGAATGATCTCGGACGCGCCCGAGCCGTAATGAATCGGCACGCCCATTTCCAGGTAGCCGGGATGGTCGGCCCGCTCGTAAACGCGCTGACAAAGCGCGCCGAGGCGGCCGCCTAACGGCGCGTCGTCGCCGGCAAAGCGCGGGCCAGCCCGGATGTTGGCGAGGTCGAAGACGAG
>JACCZO010000396.1 GCA_013695925.1 Chthoniobacterales bacterium | reverse complement strand
AGCTCAGGACATAGAAATAGTAAAGCTTATTGTTGGGATCGATCGCGATCGAAGAATCGCTCCCGGCCGATTGGGGCAGGCTGTTCGGGAGATAGAACTCCTGCCAGGTGAGGCCAGCGTCCATACTGACAGCCACGCCGGCCTTGTTGTTGCAGTCCGGCACAGGAACGTAGGCCGCGCCATCGGGACCGACGCGCAGGTGGCCATGCAGCCCGCCGCAATCGCTCCCATCATATGCCAGGAATCCGGGGCCATAGGATGCGCCAAGATCATCGCTGCGCTGACAGAATGCCGGGCCGACAATGTCCTGTGAACAATAATAGACCGCCCGTGCGAGCGGGTTCAGGACTGGATTGGGCACAACACCCGGGGGAAGAGGATTTGGATACGGCCCTGAGCCAATTGTCTGATGGTCCGCGCCGCCATTGGGCACAGCGGCGCCGAGGACGGTCCACCCCGTCGGGCTGGTCACGGTCGGCTCGCCATCGGAATCGGTGTAGGCGTAAAGCGCATTGGGTCCGCCGGTAAAGTTGGAGGCAAAGGTGCGACCGCTCGGTTGATCCGTCCAAAGAATCGGGTCCACGCCCGAATCAGCGATCGTGGAGGAGCGGTCTTCCCAGAGAGCATCGCAGCACTCCGGTGCGCCCGGCGTCACGACCTCCGGCGGCGTCACGCGCCAGACCGGCCCGATGTTGTCAAGCATGTAACGTCCCGTGGCTGGATTGAACCCGACATTCATTTCCCCATCACCCGATTCGGCGTTTGTACCTTTCGGAGGAAAGAACGTCTGATAACGCGGGTTGCCCGGCACGGTTGGATCAGGACCCCCGAAGCCAGGAAAACCACCTCCGCCGCCGGAACCGGCCAGCAATTCGATGCGGACGCCGATGGTCTCACCCGTCGCCACATAAGGAACTACTTTGATGGTGTAGTTGATTGTGCCGGCCTGCAGCGGAAAGATCGAGGCGATCTCTGGATTGGCTGAGCTGGCGGCGCGAGTCGCCACAGGAGTGGTCGCGGTGGTGTTCCCAACCGTCCCGTTGTAAATGTACAAATCGTAATCCGAATTGCCGCTGCCGGTGTCAGTCCAGAACAACGTCACTTTGGCCACCGCCCCCGGATTAGCGGAAATATAAGCGGCGGAGACTGAGGTGGTCAGGTTGTAGGAATCGCAGGGATTCTGCGTGTTGTTACAGGTCGGACCGGACTGGACTACCGGAACGGGAACTGGATTGGACTGAAGAAATGGGCCGGCGGTGTAATTGAGCACTGGCGTCGCTTCGGACAGAGTGCCGTTCGCAGGCGTGGCAGCGAAGCTGAATGTGGCCAGCCAGGCGCCGGCGGCACAAAGAAGGAAGGCGAGGAATATGCGGGGATTAAACGAACCGGTTTCTGAGGCGGGTTTTTTATGCATATGAGATTTTTCTACGATGGATGGTTTTTAGCGGATGCCGGCGGGAATATTAAAAGATTTCTGCGGAAATGTTGCCGCACCCAACAGGAAAAGATCGGATTTGACAAGCTTTTTGCTGTAAAATTACGAAAATGTTAGCACCTGGCGTTAGCCGGCAAACGTGCTTGATCAGCCAAGGCTTCACAGCCCGGGGTATTTAGCTCGGAAAGTCGAAAAGCTGAGTGTCCAACGGGCTTCGGACTGCTGCACGACTCGCAAAAACCACGGAATTAATTCCGCCCAAAAATTCAGTCGCGAATTCTAGCTCGCGTTCTCAGACGCATCGAAAACCGGCAGCGCTCGGCGTCTAAACCGCGATTGCCGCTTTGATCGCGGGATGCGGGTCGTAACCGACGAGGGTGAAATCTTCGAACTGGAAGTCGTGAATGTTTTTCACCGCCGGATTCAATTCCATTCGCGGCAGCGGGCGCGGTTCTCGGGCGAGCTGTTCTTCCGCCTGCGCGAGATGGTTTCGATACAAATGCAAATCGCCAAACGTGTGAATGAATTCGCCACTCGTTAGGCCAGTGACCTGCGCGACCATCATCGTGAGTAAAGCGTAGCTCGCGATGTTGAAGGGTACGCCGAGGAAGAGGTCGGCGCTACGCTGGTAAAGCTGGCAACTGAGCGCGCCGTCCTGGACGTAAAATTGAAAAAGCGCGTGGCAGGGCGGCAGGGCCATGGCGTCGACCTCCGCCGGGTTCCAGGCCGTCACCATCATCCGGCGGCTGTCCGGGTTTTTTCGGATCTGCTCGATCACGCGCTCGATCTGGTCGATCCGCTCGTCGTCAGGCCCGCGCCAGTCCCGCCACTGCGCACCGTAGACCCGGCCGAGATCGCCCTTTTCGTCCGCCCATTCATTCCAGATCGAGACCCCGCGTTCCTGGAGGTAGGCGACGTTGGTGTCGCCGCGCAAAAACCAGAGCAGTTCGTGGATGATCGATTTGAGATGGAGCTTCTTCGTCGTCAGGAGGGGAAAAGTTTCGCGCAAATCGAAGCGCGCCTGCGCCCCGAAAACGGAGAGCGTCCCGGTGCCGGTGCGGTCGGGGCGAGTCTTCCCTTTTTCGAGGACGAGACGCAAGAGGTCCTGGTACGCGCGCATGCAATCACCTCGCCTAACGAACTACATGATGCGCCAGCGCGGGCGCTTCGTTTTCGGATCGGTCTCCCAGAGCCGGACGCCGCCGGGATAAACCTTGCGATTGTGCCCCAGTTCGACGCCCTTGGGCAGTTCCTCGAGCAGGCGCGCGTTCCCGCCGCCGAGCACGACGTAGTCCGCGATCACGGCGAGCTTCAACTGCTTGATCGCGTAGCTCGTCTCGCGCAGCCAATTTTTTTTACCGATCTGGGCGAATCCTTCGTCGCCGAGCCAGTTCTCGATGATGTATTCGTCCTGGTAGGGCAGGTCGCCGAACTCGAGTGGGAGGACATGGTCCTGCCAGACGAGGGCCGAGCCGAGCCCGGTGCCGAGCCCGAGGAAAAGCATCCGGCCGCCGCCGTGATAACTCCCGAGCGCCTGGAGCGCGGCGTCATTGATGACCCGCACCGGTTTCCCGAAGGCCTTTCGAAAATCAAAACCGGCCCAGCCTTTCCCGAGGTGTTTCGGGTCGCTCAGGATTCTGCCCCCGCGCACCGGCGCCGGGATTCCGATCGCAATCGCGGAAAAGCTCCAGTCGCTCGTCGCTTTCCTGATCTGCGCGACCGCTTCCCTCGGGCCGAGCCGGGGCCCGGAGGGAAATCTCCGCCGCTTTCCCTCCGCCGAGACCATCATCTTGACGTTGGAACCGCCGACATCGATGACGAGAATTTTCTTCATTTGCGGTCGTTAGGCAATTTCCTGATCGGCGACAGGCGCATTTTGGAGGCGCTTTGTTTCTCGGCCAGCTTTTTCGCCTGCCGGCGTGAATGTTCGCGGAACCGGTGCTGAGCCTGGGAACGGGGCGCGCCCTCTTCGGGTTTCAGGCGCACAAAACTCCCATCCGGCTGCAACTCGCGCGCCTTGCCGTAGTCGGTCAGGAAATGCGGCAGAATTTCGGTGATGATCTCGTTGTGCAGCTCGGGCGCTTCGATCGGAAACGCGATCTCGACCCGGCGATAGAAATTGCGCGGCATCCAGTCCGCGCTCGCGAGATAGAGATCGGCCGCGCCGTCGTTTTGGAAATAATAAATCCGGCTGTGCTCGAGGAAACGCCCGACGATGCTGA
>JACCZO010000187.1 GCA_013695925.1 Chthoniobacterales bacterium | reverse complement strand
GTATAATCCGCTCTCGATTTTCACGATGGATCCGTATCGGATCCGGGCGACGCCTGAGCGGCTGAAGCAGTTGCCGGAAGCGAGGCGCCGCCGTTTGCGGATGGTGCGCGGGCATTTCTATTACGGGGTCCACGAATACCTGCCGCAGGGCGCGACCTACATCACGATGCTGCGCGAGCCGGTCGCTCGCTTCTTGTCCGCTTATTATTTCCTTCAGCGCAGGCCACTTCACCCCATGCACCGAAAAGTGAAAAGTGAAAGGGTCGGGGTGGAAGATTTTATTCGGTTAACTCCGCAGCGCCAGAACCTGCAATGCAGTCTCATCGCCGGGATCAAGAGCAACGGGAAGTGCGAGGAGAGCACGCTTGAGATCGCCAAGGAGAACCTCGTCAAATCGTTCAGTATCGTCGGGCTAAGCGAGCGTTTTGAGGAAAGTCTCGTGTTGATTGCGAAGACGTTCGACTGGCAGATTCCATTCTATGAGAACCGCAAAGTGTCCAAGACGCGCCCAAAGATCGAGCCGAGTGCAGTCGATATGATCAAGGAGCATAACCGGCTTGACTTGGAGCTTTACGAGTTTGGGAAGGGCTTGTTTGAAGCCAGCCTGGCAAAGAAGCAAAGCGAAGTTACGGAAGGACTCGCTGAACTGCGGAGTGTATCGAAACCGACTACTATCGAGAGCTTCTATAAGTCCACCGTTGGGGCCGGCCGATTTTTGATGACCAAGATCGCATCCGCCGTCTGAGAAGGGTTTTGCGAAGATGCGTTTGCCTTGCGACTTACTTCGTTGCCGGATTGCCCTTGCCGTTGCGGCGCTTGCCGTATTTGCGGCGCCCCAGCTTTGCGCGCTCAGCGGGCCTTCTTTACGGACCGGTCTCTGGGTCACGCAAAAGCTTCCCGCCGACAGCGCGACCTTTGAGGAATTCTCTGCCCAAGTACGGGCCAATCCCAACTTGGAGGGCATCTGTCTGCATATCCCGTGGGAGGGAATCGAAAAGCAACCAGGCAAGGCGGACTTTGCCGCGATCGACAAGACGGTGGCTGTGTTGCGCCGCATCGGCAGGAAGTATCAACTCTGCCTCAAGCCCGGAGTTTATACGCCATCGTTTGTCTATGCCGAGGGCGCCCAATCGTTTGACACTAAAGTGACCAATCCCCACCGCGCCAATGTCGGGGAAGCGATCAAGCTCCCCGTTCCATGGGACCCTGTCTATGAGCGCAATTTCGCGCGCATCGTTCAGCAGCTAGGCGAACGTTATGCAAGCGACCCCCTCTGTGTCAGTGTCGTCCTTACCTGCGCCAATTTTCTGAGTGCAGAAATGCATCTGCCGAAGACGCGCCAGGATCTCTCCCGCTGGCAGGCCCTGGGCGATTACGAAAAGGAGCTATTCGAGGTCTACGTGAAGTTTATTGATGTCTGGGGCAAAGCGTTTCCAAAGCAGGATATTTCCCTGCATATCTCAAAGGTTTTGGACCTGCCGCCGTCCTTTATCGAACGGATCGTCGACGCCGGTCTGGCGAAATACCCTGAGCGCTTCAGTATTCAAAATTGCCAACTCACCGGACGAAAAGAGGACACGGGGATGATGTCTTACGACTTGGTGCAGAAATACCGCGACCGGGCGCATCATGGCTTTCAAAGCCTGGCCGCCCTCTCGCCCCCGAATGACAGGATGGGTTCCATGGAAATGGCATGCCTCAACATCGTGCACGCCGGCGGGGAATACTGGGAATTATGGCATGGCGATGGCTTCAGCCTTGAAACATCCAGTGCCGTCTTAAAGATGTGGCAGGAAGCAAGGAAATTAGGCTATGATGCTTACAAAAAAAGATTGATCTCCGAAGGGAAATACCGTCAGCACCGATGAGCGCTCCACCCACACCGCCCTTAATCGACAAGCCTGCTCAAAGCGGACACCTTGCGCCCAATCGCGGAACTGAAGAAGCTGTGATTTTTCTTCACCTGCCCAAAACCGCCGGAACGACGGTCAATCGTTTGATCGAATGGGAGTATCCGCTCAAAGAGATGTATTCGGTCGACCCGGTCCTTTTCGAATGGTCAGCGGCGCATCTGCGAAAGCTTCCACCCAAGCGCCTCAGGAAAATCCGAATGTTCAAGGGCCATATGACATATGGCCTGCACGAAGTTCTGCCCCAGCCAGCGACCTATATCACGGTCCTGCGAGACCCGGTTGACCGGGTGATCTCCGCTTTCTATTTCATGCGGAGCTACAAGTTGCATCCGCTCTACTGGAAGATGCGACGTGGAAAATGGAGTCTGGAAGACTTTGTGCGCAATGCGCAACGGGACAATGTGCAGTCGAAAATTGTCGCCGGAGCGGTCTACGAAGAGCCCTGCACCCGCGAGATTATGGAAACGGCCAAGGACAACCTGCGAAACCACTTCAGCGTGGTGGGGCTATCGGCGCGGTTGGAGGAAAGTCTCGCTTTGATGAAACTGCGGTTCGGATGGAAGCTAAGTTCTTATTCGAGTTTCAACGTGACCCGCTCCCGGCCGAAAAAGCGTGACCTTCCTCCGGCAACGCTGGATTTCATCCACCAGAAGAATGCGTTCGACATTGAGCTGTATCAATGTGCCGAAGAGATTTTTGAGAGCGCGGTCCGAGCCAATGCTGACGAAGTGAAGCGGATCGCAGCCGAGTTGGAAGCAGCTCGATCACGTTCCCAGGGTTCGCTGGGGGCGATGCTCTTCAATGCGCGCTCCGCGGCGCGCAAAGCGGTAAACCGCGTTTACTCGGCAGTTTGAAACGATTAGTACGCCGTCTGCTGTGAAGTGATGGATGACTAACCGGTATGCGCTTCGTTGTAGCGGTGAGACGGGCCAAAAACAAAATCGCGCCGGTGACCTTCAAACACCTTGGCGTCTGCGTCTGCGCCCGGTATAACCTTCACATGAAGTTTGCTGCCTTGGTCCCGCTCCTGCTTTGCTCACCGGGGAGGCGTCGAGAAACGTCGTCGAAACCGCCCGCCGTCGCTCCGCGCAAGCTTCCCGGCTGGTCCCGCCTGAGGGGCCTTCTGATGAAATGAAAGCGATCAAGCTCCTCATTATCGGCCTGGATGCCGCGACCCTTGACCTGATTAACCCCTGGGTCGCGGAAGGTAAGCTTCCGAATATCGCGCAGCTGATGAGCGCAGGGGCATCGGGACCGCTTGCCTCAGTCCTGCCGCCGGTCACTCCGCCGGCCTGGACCTCTTTTATGACCGGGAAAAACCCTGGGAAGCACGGCATCTTTGAATTCACGGAAATGCCGGCGGGGACGTATTCGCTCCGTTACCTGGATGCCAGCTCCCGCCGCACCAAGACGGTTTGGCGGATGCTGAACGAAGCCGGCTATACGGTGGGAACGACGAACATCCCCTTCACCTATCCGCCCGAACACCTCGACGGCTTTCAAATCTCGGGCATGTCTACCCCCTCGGAGAAGAGTCCTTTTTTTTACCCGCCGGAGCTCCGCCGCGAGTTGGAAGACCGTCTCGGAAAAATTCACCTCGATCCCCGCTTCCTCGGCTTCATGTCCACTCCTCTCCGCCGTCATCAGGTCCTCGATCAATTGAAAAACCTGGACGACCAGTGGCTGCGGGCCGGCCTCTACCTGATCGAGAAACATCCGGCCGACGTGATGATGTTCACCTTTATGTCGATCGACACGGTCCAGCATCATTTCTGGCAGTACATGGATCAGACCCATCACTACTATGATGCAACCGCTGTCCAGGATTTTGGCGACGCTGTCTTGCGCGTCTACGAACGGCTGGACCGCGCGGTCGCCCGCCTGCTCGAGAAGGTTTCGCCGGATACTTCCGTCCTGGTCGTTTCCGATCATGGCGGCGGGGCCACGTCCGATCGCGTCCTCTATCTCAATCGCTTCCTCGCCCAGCTCGGCCTTCTCCACTACATCGAGAAGAAGAACTCTCCGCTCCGGAAAATGGCGAACAATTTCCTCCGCCGGTCCTACGGTCTCTTGCGCGGCTCCCTCAACTCCGGTCAAAAAATCAGGCTCGCCAACGCCTTTCCCACTCTACGAAAAAGTTTCGAAAGCGCGGCCACCTCGTACACAAACATCGACTGGTCGCGGACAAAGGCTTTCTGTAGCGAAGTGCTCGCCTCACCTCAGGGCGTCTGGATCAATCGCAAAGGAGTGATGCCGGCAGGCATAGTTGATGAGGGTGAGTATGAGTCGTTGCTGACGTTGATCACGCAAAAGCTGGGCGAGCTGCGAGATCCACGAACGGGCGAAGCGATCGTGCAGCGCGTCTTCCGCCGGGACGAAATTTATCATGGCTCTTATCGCGACGAAGCTCCCGATCTGACCCCGGATTGGTGGGACACCAGCATCTTTTCCACCGGCCCAAGTAATCCCGAGCATACAGACAAATCGCCGATCGAAATCATTGAGCACAAACCTCCCACGACCGCGGAGTGGGGAGGAACACATCGCCGTGACGGTATCCTGGTGGCCTACGGGAAGGCCTTCCGAAAGGGAATCAAGGTCGAAGGCGCCCGGCTGATCGATATGGCGCCTACAATCCTGCGCCTCCTGGGCCAACCTGTGCCGGACGATATGGACGGCCGTGTCCTGGAGGAACTTTTCGAGCCCGAGTTTCTCGCCCGGCAGCCCATCCAGCCGCGGAGTGGATGATCCGCCGCTGCCGCACCCCTCGAAAGTGCGGCCGGCACTTATAACCTCAAGCGGGATGCTTCATAAAGGACATTTTTGTTGACAACACTCAACCCGACCGGGTTTAATCGCCCGGTCTTCGAGATATTCTGGATTGCATTCATAGGAGGAGCGTCATGCCTGTACCGCACACTTACACCATAAAGGCTGGGACAAAGTCCAAGCTGTTGCTTGTCTATGCCACCCCGGCAGAGAGCACGTCCGGTAAGACTGGACTGGCCGAAAATATTTCCGCCGCCAGTGCCGCCTATATTCGCGAGGGCGACTCGGCGGCTTGCCAGGTCCCGATCGTAGAAGGGCGCCTTGGCGAATGGGGAGCGGGCGCCCTGGCTGAAGTCGATCCCGAATTGCTCCCGGGGTTATACCAATTCGGCGCGCCGGATGAAATGCTGGCCGAAGGTTCCGCGCGGGCTGTTCTGCTGATTCGTTTTGCTGACGCGGTGATTAAGCCGGTCGAAATCCACCTCGTCGCCTACGACCCCCAGGACGCGGAGCGGATGGGGGTCTGGAGTTTGGCCGGTCACAAGCGGCATGAATTCCTTCGCCAGGCCTTGCCTCGATTTACGGAAAAGGAACTGGCGTTGGGCGAACAAGCGGAGAAAGAACTGGCCGAAAAAATAAAGAAAGCATCGTAAAAATATGTCCTACGCATTGAAGAAAGGAATCCGGTCCAAGATATTGCTCGTTTACGCCCTCGACGCGACTGACCTGCGTTCCGGCAAGACGGGGTTGAGCGTACAGACTTCGGAGGGCAGCGCCGCCTACATTCGTGAAGGGGAAGCCATCGTGCGGCGGACACCTCTCCTCGAAGGAAAGCTGGGCGAACATCGAGCCGGAAGTTTTGTGGAAGTCGACCGCAAATTGTTGCCAGGCGTTTACCAGTTTGGCGTTCCCGACGAGATGCTTGCTGC
The DNA here is from genome assembly GCA_013695925.1 of Chthoniobacterales bacterium. GTDB lineage: Bacteria > Verrucomicrobiota > Verrucomicrobiia > Chthoniobacterales > UBA10450 > Palsa-1392. The sequence continues at coordinate 733 of JACCZO010000187.1, read as the reverse complement.
CGGCGCGGAAACCGTCACGCTGATGTTGAAATTTGCCGGCGCGGTCATCGAGCCGATTTCGATTCATCTCGTGGCATATGACCCGCAGGACGCCGAGCGCCTTGGCATGACGGCGCTCGGACCGGAAGGGCGAATCAACGCTCTCCGAGGCGCTTTCCCGCGGCTGACCGAGAATGAATTCCGCGATGCTCGATGAGCAGGTGGGCAAGACGACGCAGGCAGACGCAGGATCGGCGCAGCCATATCGCCGGCAGATCGTCGGATTGCCGTTGCAGCGCTCGCTCTTTGGTCAGATAGCCAGGGCCGCGACGACGATCGGCTTGCCCGGTCTGTCGTCCGAGCTGGATTTTCCGGCGCGGCTGGATGAAAACGGCAACCTCTTTTTGGATCGGTCGCAGGTCGCCGCGCTGACTAAGGCCTTACCCTCCTGGTTCACGTCGGAAACTCTTGAACTCATGCGCACGACGCACGTCGCCGCCTGCGATGCCTTGGTTGATGCGAGCGAGAATGCCGCTCGTGCAGCTGCTTCACTTGATGGCGCCGCGGCCAGGAAATTGTCCGAAGGTCTCGCGGATAGGATGGCCTTGGTGTTGGCCTACGGAATCTTGAGCAAGTTTGTTCCCGACGTCCTTATGCGCGCTCTCGCGGATGCCGGAGACGGTGGGCCGCTGCCTTTTCCTGAGAAAAGTGCTGGTGCCGCCCTTATGCAAAACTCCTTCGCGCTGTATCAGGC
>JACCZO010000297.1 GCA_013695925.1 Chthoniobacterales bacterium | reverse complement strand
CTCGTGGGCGCAATTTCTCCTCAAGTGGATCCTGGCTAACGAGGCGGTCACCTGTGCGATTCCCGCGACGAGCGATCCGAAACATCTGGAAGACAACATGCGCGGCGGAATGGGCCGGTTGCCGGATGCGAAAATGCGGCAACGGATGGCGCAGTTGGTGGCGGACCTCTAGACCGGGCCTAACGAAATGGCTGAGCTGCTCCGCCTCGCAATGTGGTCCGGTCCGCGCAACATCTCGACCGCGATGATGCGCGCGTGGGAAAATCGTGCGGACACGGTGGTGGTGGATGAACCGCTCTACGCCTTTTACCTGAAAGCGACCGGCAAACCGCATCCGATGGCGGATGAAGTGATCGCGGCGGGCGAAACGGATTGGCGTAAGGTGACGGCTGAGCTGGCGCAGGGTTCGCCGGCCTCTAATGTCAGTATCTTTTACCAAAAGCAGATGACGCATCATTTGCTGCCCGAAATCGAAAACGACTGGTTGGTCAGCCTAACGAATTGCTTTCTCATCCGCGACCCGGCGGAAGTGATCGTCTCTTACCTGAAGAAGAATCAAGATCCGAGCGCCGAAGATCTCGGGTTTCCACAGCAAGCGGAGATTTTCGAATTTGTGCGCGGTGCCAGGGGAACAGTTCCGCCGGTGATTGACGCGCGGGATGTTTTGCAAAACCCGGAACGCGTGTTGCGGCTCTTGTGTGAAGCCCTCGGAATCGAGTTCGATCCCGCGATGCTGTCCTGGCCTCCGGGGCTGCGTGAATCGGATGGCGTGTGGGCAAAACATTGGTATGGCGAAGTGGCGGCTTCGACCGCTTTTGCCACCTATCGGGCGCAACGCGCGGAAGTCCCGGAGCGTTTACTTGCGATCGAAGCCCGCTGCCGGGAAGCGTACAATCTTCTTTACCCGCATCGCCTGCAATGAAGCGGGCGCCGGCCCGGATCAGAACGGCGGGAAGAATTGCGTCCCGAAATTAATCGAGAATCTCCGTGGCTCGCTCCAGCCGCGCGAGAGTCCGTTGCCGTTCACCATTCGGACCTCTACAATCTGGTCTTCATGATCGGACGGCTCGACCGCGACCGCGACGAGATCGTTCCATTGTGGGATGTCCTGTTTGCGCAGGCGAAAGACATTCCGAAACTGCGCCGCCGGCGAATGGTCCTGGCAAAAAATACTCATGAAGGTCTGGGCGCGCCCGCGGTGATTTTCCCCATGACCTTTATCCTGCTCTGCGGACAGGTTGTTCCCTTTCTTCTCTTATTTTCATCGGTCCCATCTGTCGTTAGGTTCATGGCTGCCACGGCTTGTTCTCTGGCTTTCCTTCCGCGGCTGGTTGCGGCCGGGCGATTCCGGCAACCGTGGTTGAGCGTGCTCTTGCATCCGCTCGGAGTCATCGCGCTGGTGGGGATTCAATGGTTCGGGCTGTTCCGTCATCTCTCTGGCCGGAGGCCGCAATGGAAGGGACGTTCGTTAGGGGCGGACACGTAATTTGTGAGAGACGACCGGTGCCGATTTTCTCCAATTGCATCCGTTGAACGCTTCAAGTCGGATATTCGAGTATGAAGATTCAACTCAACTCACGTTTCCGCCGCGGCGGAGTCAGATTCTCTCTGGGCCTCGTCGCGGTGCTCCTCCTTGGCGCCGGCAGCGCCTGGGCCAACCATCCGGTTTTGCTGGAAGGCAACTGTAACGTGCCGCCGGCCGGCAGCTCCACCGTGCCTGTCCCCGGCACTTGTGGCGATTATGATGGCGACGGACTCATCGGCACGGCCGAAGACAATGACGGCGATCGGGTCTTTGGCACTATCGCCGGCGCGAATGGCACGCTCGGGATTAACAACAACGGCACGATCACGATCGTCACCTCCGGGACGTTTCCCGAGCAGGTGACCCTGACCGGCAATGTGACCTTGCAGGCCGCTCCCGGAGTGGAAGCGAATATCGACGCCGTCCTACAGGGCGATTCCGGCAGTATCGCGCGCCAGGGCCAGCCCGGCATCATCGTCAATGCGCCGGCTAATCGTTATGTCGTCCTGCGCAATCTCACGAGCCGCAACTGGACGAGCGGCATCCAGGTGCTGGGAGAATCCCGCCTCGCGATCGACGGCTGCCGCCTCGAGCACAACGTCAACTACGGAATCGAAGTGCGCGACACAGCCAAGGTGAAAATCGACCAAAGTGCGGTCGCTGCGACCGGTTTCCGCCTCAATCCGGATACGGGCGACTTCCCGACGACCAGCAGTCCCAGCCCTGGCATCGGCATCGAATTCACGAGAGGGGCCACTGGAGCGATCTGCCGGACGGAAGTCTCGGGAAGCTTCGCCAAAGGAATCGCCGTATCGGATCGTCGTAGCGTCACCCTGACCGACCTCTGCCTCTTCGATAACAATTACAACTAAGCCAGCGCCGCCAGCAGCCTGTTACCTAATCGAAGCGCCGTCCCTGTCGCCAGGGGCGGCGCTTTTGTTTTTTGGAAACCGGCGCGGTCGGCGGACTGATTTTCCCGAGGACGTAATGGCCGTGACAAGGAGGGCGCTGATCGTCTCTCAGGCAGCCAGTTTCTTGGAAAAGTTTCGTCGGTTCTGCATCCGAAACGCGAAACGCGTCGTAGCTCTTCCCGTAACCACAACAAAAGGAAACTATGATCAAACCCAATCCAACAACTCGCTTCTCCATCTCAGCCTTGCTGTCTGGAGCAGTCTTCGCGGCAACCGCTCTGCTCTCGGTTGCACCTGCCATCGCCTCCAGCCATAGCGATGCGCCGCTGAGCAAACTCGATGTTCAAACAAACCTGACGGATGTCTATGCGTTCATCACTCAGAAAGGCAACGGCCCAAAACTCCTCGCGGTAGAGGTGAGCGTCCGTCCTTTCTCAGAGCCGGGTGATGGAGTCATGTACGATGCGTTTTCATCGGACGCTGTCTACACCATCCACCTCGCGAACCCGGTCACCGGCGAAGAAGTCGAGCGCTACGAGTTCAAATTCTCGCCGGTCGACGTGCTCAACGGTTCCTACAAGAATACCGGCACGATCCTGCGCTACGGACTCGGGACTGAACTCGGTCCGATCGTGACAGTGGGCGATGCGCGACAGAACTTCACCCAGACTTATTCGGTGACAAAGATCAAGCCGGGCAAGAGCGTGGTGTTGAACAATTCCCCCTTGTTGGTGGCGCCGCCAAATGTGGGCATGAACACGACGCCTTCCTACAATGGTCCCGATGGCCGAGCGGTCTCGGGCGCCACGAACCGGGCCACGCTGGACCCCTATACGCTGCAGACTCTCTATGATCTGCCCTCGGGTTACACGGCTTTTGCCGGCCCGCGCGAAGACGGTTTCTATGCCGATACGCCGGCTATTTTCGATCTGCTCGATGGACGCATCCTGGATAACGATGGCGATCCGAACGACGGCCTCGGCCAGGATGGCGGCGGGGTGGACGGATTCAAGGGCTATAACGTGCTGCATTATGCGATCACGATCCCGTTAAACAAGTTCCCGAGCTTCACTTACACGGGCGCTTTACAACCCGAGAGCCAGGGGATTGGCGTTTACGCCTCTGTCAGCCGGCCACGGATGACGGTGCGTTCGAACACGGAAGCGGACTCGAGCAGAGGGCCGAACATTCAAACCAATCGCCTGGCCAACCCACTCTTCAATGAGGTGCTGGTCGCACTCGCCGACAAGGATAATTATAACCGCAGCGCGCCGACGGCAGACGCCGCGAATTTCGCCACCTATGCGCTGAATCCAGAAATCGCCGTGCTCATCAACACGGTTTTCGGGACTGATTTTCAGACGGATAACCGGGTCGACCTGCAAGCGGTCTACATCCCGGATGTGATCCGGGTCAACACCACGACCGGTCCTGTCCCTCTGGCTGGAGACGAGAACTTCAACCGCCTCAGTTTCATAGGTGGTGACACCGTGGCCAACGGCAATGGCGACCAGATCCCATCCGGTTGGCCAAACGGTCGCCGCTTCGGCGACGATGTGGTCGATATCGCTCTCACGGCGGTTGCCAGTGGTCCGACCTTCGAGACGATCACGGTGGTGGGCGATAATGTCGAAAGCAACGATCAGATCTATAATCGCACCTTCCCCTACGCCGGGACCCCGAACGCCGGACCTCGCAATAGCAAGGATTCCGGTATTAACATCGGACTGCCCACGCCGACCCCCGCCGCACCGTTGGCGCTTCGTTAGTTCCCAAACGAAGTAGACTTGGTGGCGCCGGCGCATCCGCAAGATGCGTCGGCGCTTCCTTTCATGATGAATGCTGAAACTTCATCAACTCCCCGGAAACCACGCGCACTTGGCTGGCAAATCAGCGTCCTCGCCTTTTGCGTCCTCCTTGCTCTATCTGCGGCGCTCTTCTGGAAGAAGAGACAATCGACCCCACCGGCGATAGCGGCGAGCTTGCCTGCGCCCACAGTCGTCCAGTTGTCCGCCGAGCAAATTCTGGCGAAGATTCCCGCGCGCGGGAGAATCGGCCACCGACCAATCAGTCGCCGCCAGCTTGGCTAAAGTGCGGGAGAATCCCAAGGTGGCGGCACCCTGGGTCAATCTGGGCGATTCACTGGCGCAGGTGCTGCGCTACACGGCGAACGCGAAATATTACGACTTCGCCGAACTCGCCTACCAGCGTGCGCTCAAGCTCGATCCGCGAAGCATCGATGCGATGAGCGGAATGGCCTGGGTCACCGGGGGTCGCCATCTCTTCGATCAAAGCATCTCCTGGGCGAACCGGGCGCTCACGATCGATCCGAGTCACGCCTCGTCGCATGGCTTCGTCGGCGATGCAGCTCTCGAGCTGGGCGATTACGTCAAAGCGTTCAGCGAATACCATAAGATGATGGATTTGCGACCCGATCTATCCTCGTGGAGCCGCGGTTCCTATCTGCTTTGGCTCACCGGCAATCGGACCAAAGCGATGCGGTTGATCGAGAAGGCGATCAAAGCCGAGAGCGTCGAAACGAACGACCGGGCGTGGTGCCGCGCCAAGCTTGCCCTCCTTCTGTTCGATGACGGCGCTTACGCTCCTGCCGCAAATGCGCTTAAACCGGCTTTGGCAGCCGATCCGGAAAACGTCCATGCCTGCCTGGCCGCCGGCCGCATCGCCGCGGCCCGGCGTGATCTTCCCGCGGCGGAGCAATATTATGAAAAGGTGCTGGCTGTTCGCCCCAACCATGAGGCGCTCGTGGCTCTGGGAGATTTGGAAGCCGTCGCGGGGAGGAAAGAAGAAGCAGAGGAGTACTACCGCAAAGTGGAGGTCCTGCACCGCAGGCGCGGTGCCCGGGATGTGGATGATGATCTCTTATTGGCGAAGTTTTACGCCGATCACGATCGCAATCTTGGAGAAGCCCTGCGGCTGATCGAGCCACGCCTGCTGACGCGCAATGTTCTCGAGGCGGATACCGTCGCCTGGGTTCTTTTCAAAAACGGCGATCTCACGCACGCGCGCGAGGTGATGCGACGCGCGCTGCGCCAGCGCACTCCTCTGGCGGAATTCCATTATCAC
>JACCZO010000271.1 GCA_013695925.1 Chthoniobacterales bacterium | reverse complement strand
AGTCTCATCAGATCGGCGGGAATTTCGTCGAGCCGACGGGAGTCGATCTGCTCCTGCAGCGTCATCACTTGCTGAAGCTGCTCAAGAAACCAAGGATCGATTTTCGTCAGCCTGTGTATCTCTTCGATCGAATAACCGTTTTGCAAGGCGTATGTTATATAAGAAAATCTTTGAGAATTGGGACGCGCCAATTTTCGCTGCAGTTCGTGATCGGGCACATCCTGTAAACGCAATGGTTTAACGGCTTCGAGTGAACGTAGCCCTTTAAATAAAGATTCTTTAAAAGTCCGCCCTATCGCCATTACTTCACCGACCGATTTCATTTGGGTTCCGAGCACGTCTTCGGCACCGGGAAACTTCTCGAATGCCCATTTCGGTATCTTCGTAACGACATAATCAATCGTCGGCTCGAAAGAGGCGGGCGTTTTTTTGGTGATGTCGTTCGGAATTTCATCGAGCGTGTAGCCGACCGCCAGTTTCGCAGCGATCTTTGCTATCGGAAAGCCGGTGGCTTTGGAAGCGAGTGCCGATGAACGAGACACACGCGGGTTCATTTCGATTATGCGGACGTCGCCGTTAGCCGGATTTACGGCAAATTGGATATTCGATCCGCCGGTTTCCACGCCGACTTTGCGGATGCATTTTATCGACATATCGCGCAGATTCTGGTATTCGACATCTGACAAAGTTTGAGCAGGCGCGACAGTGATCGAATCGCCCGTGTGCACGCCCATCGGGTCAAAGTTTTCAATCGAGCAAATGATAACGACGTTGTCGTTCAGATCACGCATCACCTCTAGCTCGTATTCCTTCCAACCGAGGATCGATTCTTCAATCAAAATCTGCGAATTCGGCGAAGCGGCAAGGCCGTTTTTTGCGATTTCCTCAAATTCCTCGGGGTAATAGGCCGTCCCGCCGCCCGTCCCGCCAAGCGTAAAGCTCGGCCGGACGATCGCCGGATAACCGATCTGTTCGACGATCTTTTCTGCCTCTTCCCAAGTATGTGCAAAACCGCCTTTGGCTGATGGAATGCCGATCTCGTCCATCGCAGTCTTAAAAAGCTCGCGGTCTTCGCCCACTCTGATCGCGTTGATATTTGCACCGATGAGCTTAACGCTGTATTTGTCGAGAACGCCCTGCTCGTACAATGCGACCGAAAGATTCAAACCTGTCTGCCCGCCGACGGTTGGAAGCAAGGCGTCGGGGCGCTCCTTTTCGATAATTGCAGTAAGGGTTTCAAGAGTCAGCGGCTCAACATAGGTTCGATCGGCGATCTCCGGGTCGGTCATGATCGTTGCCGGATTGGAATTGACGAGCACGACCTCGAAGCCTTCCTCTTTTAAAGCTCTGCAGGCCTGCGTTCCCGAATAATCGAATTCGCAAGCCTGCCCGATGACAATAGGGCCTGAACCGATGATCAGAATTTTGTGAATATCCGTGCGTTTGGGCATTGACTATTTATCGAGGATTGCTGGCATATTGTATCGAAGTCCCCGACGGAAACGCGAATGTTATGAGCGTGTTTCCGTCGCCTCTTGAGAAAAATGCTCCATTACTATCGCGTTTCTGCTCGGCGGGATAGCTGTTTAAACAAAAAAGGCGTACCGGGAATTACCTGATACGCCTGTATGAAGGAATCGACAAGCTAAAGTTGACGGACTCTTAAAATGGAATACCCGGAATTCTGATATTATTCCTAATTCTCCGTATGCCCTCGTCTATCAATCTCCCGGCGATGACATTGCCGAGCCGTTCGGCCATTGTGGGATTCAGCTTTTTCAGCCGCTCCTGCGTTTTTTTCGCTCCTTTTTTATCACCCGTGGCATACTGTGTCGAGCCGAGGTTGAATAATCCCATTATATGATTGCCGTCGAGCGTAACTACACGGTTGAATTGCGCGAGGGCCAGCGGAAGGTTATCCGTACCGCGATACGCCAGGCCGAGCTGGTTAAGAGCTATGGGCCAATCGCTGTGCAGGCTGTTGGCCTTATTCAGAGACACTACTGCATCATCGTG
>JACCZO010000229.1 GCA_013695925.1 Chthoniobacterales bacterium | reverse complement strand
GGGACGAGGCCGAAGAAACGAGCGAACATCTCATGATTGCCGATCCGGATTCACGCCCACTCGCTGTGGGTCGGCTTCATTTTAATTCTTCAGCCGAAGCGCAAGTGCGCTACATGGCGGTCGAGCCGCCGGCGCGCGGCCAGGGCCTCGGCGGCCGAATCCTGGAAGAGTTCGAGAAGCGCGCCCGTGCCGCCGGCGCGACGTCCATCATCCTCAACGCCCGGGAGGACGCCCAGCGCTTTTACCGGAAGCACGGCTTCAAGACCATCGGCCCCGCTCCGACCATCTTCGACGCGGTCAAACATGTGCGGATGCGAAAAGACCTCATTTGATTCTCCGGTTTGCCGGCAGACCGCGGCTTGACCGCCTGCCACCACTTGATACGCTGCGGCACTTGCCGCTCTCCTTCTCATGAAAAACACCATCCTCTCTCGTCGCATCTTCATCGTCCTCGCGTTCGTCGCCTTCTCGTTAGGCACGGTCCCGTTCGCCCGCGCCCAGGACGCCGCCGCCGGCATCGAGCAGGCCATGACGCCCGCCGAATTCAAGGCCGCCGGCCTCGACAAACTCTCCGGGGCGGAGTTGGCCAAGCTCAATGCCTGGCTCCAGGGCTACCGCGAGCAAGCGGAAAAGAAAGCCGCCATGCGCGAGTCGCGGGTAAGACTGCAACTCGTCGTGAGCCGGATCGACGGGGCTTGGAATGGTGCAGGCTATGGCGACATCATCACCCTCGAGGACGGCACGCGCTGGAAGCTGGCGAACAAAGGCGACAGATTTGGCGGCCAGGCCGATCGTCCCGCAGTCGCGATTACCAAAAGCGTCTTCGGTTGGAAGATGCGCGTCAGCCGGATCGCGGAGTTCTACGTCGAACCGGTTAAGTAACTGGAGCCGCCACCAGGAAGATTCGTCTTCCGGCAGATTCGTTAGGGCTGCGCGCTCGACCGCGGCGTGGCCAGGCCGAAGGCGGCGTGGGTCACTTGCGCGGCGCGATCTAGTTCCGCCTCGTCCACCACGACCGCAATCTTGATTTCCGAAGTCGAGATCAACTGGATGTTGACCCCGGCTTCGCCGAGACAGGCGAATAGCCGCGAGGCCACGCCGGCGTGCGAACGCATCCCGATTCCCACCACGCTCAGCTTGGCCACGCCCGTCGTCGCGGTCATGGCGGCGGCGCCGATCTCTGACACGAGCGGGGCGAGCAGCTTTTCCGCGATGGCAAACTCGTCCTTGTGCAAAGTGAACGACAAGTCGGTCGTCCCGGTGGTCGAAGCGCTTTGCGCGATCATGTCGACGCTCACATTCGCGGCCGAGATCACGGAAAAAATTCGCCCCGCACAACCCGGCCGGTCCGGCACCCCGCAGATCGTCACCTTGGCCTGGTTGCGCTCGAGGCTGACCGCCCGCACCACCACGTCCTCCATGTTGGGCGCTTCCGCCGTCGCCCGCGTCCCGGGCACGTCCTTCATGCTCGAGCGGACTTCGAAGCCGACCCCAAATTTTTTTGCAAACTCCACCGCGCGCGACTGCATCACCTTGGAACCGGCGCCCGCCATCTCGAGCAATTCGTCGTGTGCAATTTCGTCGATCTTGCTTGCGTCGGGCACGACCCGCGGGTCGCAGGTGTGCACGCCATCGACGTCGGTAAAGATTTGGCAATCGTCCGCTTTCAAGGCGGCGGCGAGCGCGATCGCAGTCAAATCCGAGCCGCCCCGGCCTAACGTCGTGATCGCTCCCTCCCGGCTTTGCCCCTGAAAGCCGGCGACGACCACGATGTAATCTTCCGCCAGCAACTCGTTGATCTGCCGCGGCGAGATGTGGGAAATCTTCGCCTTGGTATGCACGCCGTCCGTCACGATCCCGGCGGCCGCCCCGCTCAACGAGACGGCCTTGCCACCGATCGCGTTCACCGCCATCGCGATCAGCGCGCTGGCGCCCTGCTCGCCGGTCGCGAGGAGCGCATCCATCTCGCGCTCGGTCGGCTGCGCCGAAATTTCGCGCGCCAGTTTGATCAGGTTATCCGTCACCCCCGCCATCGCGGAGACGACTGCGACGACCTCATGCCCGGCGCGTTTGGTGGCGAGGAGACGCTCCGCCACCCGCCGCATGCCGTCGACGTTTCCGACGGAGGTGCCGCCGTATTTTTGAACAATCAAACCCATGATGAAGCGCGCCGTCCCGTTTTCTCCATATCGCGGGCGCTGTCAACTCCCGGCCGCTTTTCGCTCCGAGGCAAAATAACCGGATTCGTTAGGCGTGAACGGAATGAACCCAAGCTGCCGGAACCGCCTTGCAAATTGTCGTTCCAGTGGAATCTGCCAGGTAAACGTTCCTCCATCATCGTTCCCACGGCTCACTCTGCTTCCGGCTAGCGTCGTCGCGACCCCGTCGGGGACTCATCTTCTGGATCAAAAAGTTACCAATTCGTTCGTTGGGGACTCTCTCGCCGCGGATGCGGTCTCCCAGATTGCAGTTTCTCGCCCTAACGACGACCGGACAGCTGCGGTGCGAACTTCTCTCGCAACAAATTTTATGATTTTGGTCTTGACAATAAATGAGCCTCTTCCTATACCGGGAGGCGAAATCTGCGCGCGGAGAGGCGATTGTGCCCCAGTAAAGACCTGATCTTTCCAAGTGCGCACGTGTCTCCAACCAGAGCGCAACCGGAAATGAGAAATAACAACTGCTGTCTGAAATCGGGAGGAATTATGAGTTTGCAATCTAACAAAACAATTGGGAACGAAGTCAGCGCATCGCCGGCTAAATTCAGGTCGCGTGCGGCCGTGCCATGGGCGATCCCAGGGCTGATGGTTCTAGCCCTCTTCGTCACGGCGGCGGCGCGGGCGACCAGCGTGCTCGACCCAGAACCGGAAAATTCCACCACCCAATTTGGACGCGCTATCGCGGACATTGGTGATGTCAATGGGGATGGAGTGCCCGATCTGGCGGTGGGAGCGCCCTTTCAGGATGGTGATTTCGAAGTTTCTGAACTCGGCTTCGGCGACCCTCAGAATGTAGGCAAGGTTTGGGTTCTCAACGGGGCCACCCGGGCCGTCATCACTCAGCTCAACGACCCGGAATTTCAACAGGTTCAGGACCAGAAGTTCGGCGGCCAGTTCGGCTGGTCGGTGGCGCCAGCGGGCGATGTGAATGGAGACGGTATTCCGGACGTGATCGTGGGCACGCCCCATCACACCGTCATCGAAGAGGATGAAGACGTCTTCAGCGTCGGGCGCACTTTTGTCTTTAGCGGCGCGACCGACACTGTTTTGCTGACGCTGGATAATCCTACGGTGGAAGAAAACGCACGGGCCGGAACCTCCGTGGTGAGTCTCGGCGATGTGAATCGTGATGGAGTGGCGGACGTGCTGGTCGGTGCTCCCGGCCAGGATGTTGGTGATGAAGAAGAGGGCGGCCTGGCCGACGTCGGGGTGGCTTATCTCTACAGTGGGGCCAACGGCGCCTTACTTCGCACCCTAAACCACCCCGAGCAGGACGGAGCGGAGGTCAATGCCCGGTTCGGATCAGCCGTCGCCAACGCTGGTGATGTCAACGGCGATCGGGTGTCGGATGCTCTCATCGGCGCGCCCGGCCGAGGTGAAGCGTTCGTCTTTAGCGGTAAGACTGGCGCTCTTATCTTTACCATCCTGAGCCCCAGGAATGAGAAACTACCCTCGTTTGGCTCGGCCGTGGCCGGAGGTAAGGATCTCGACAACGATGGTATTCCCGATTTTGCTGTCGGTGCGCCGCTCCTGAGGAGATCTCAAGGGGGAGTTTTTCTCTTTCGTGGCAGCGATGGCACGCTCTTACGCAGGTTGCGCCCGCCGATAGCGCAGCAATTTTCCAAGTTTGGAGCGGCTATAACTCTCATTGCTGATGTCACCGGCGATGAGCGGCCGGATGTGTTCGTGGGTGCGCCTGAGCAGGATGTGAATGGCCTCATCAATGCAGGACAGGCCTATATCTACGACGGCGCCGGCGGAAGTTTGTTTCAAACTCTTACCAGCGAAACGCCGCAAGCCTTCGCCGGCTTTGGTCTGGCTGTCGACGCAATAGACTTCAGTGGAGACGGCACTCCGACAGCAGTCGTTGGCGTGCCCTTTCAAAACGCCGAACTGATCGATCCAGAGGACGGCGATCTGGTGTTTCATCTCCAGATCGGCCAAATAGAAATTCAATAGATTAAAACCAATGAAAACAAATAAACTCTCAGCCTTCGCTTGTCTCCTTCTCTGCGCCGCGTTTCTGCCCTCAGCGTTCGCCAATCATCGCACCGGCACCCTGGCCCTGCCCGAAGTGCTCGCGAGCGGCGATCTGAACGAGGATGGCAACCTGGACATCGCAGTGAATGTCACCGGGTTTGATGTGGTGGCTATTCTCCTGGGAGATGGTCTCGGCCAGTTCACTTTGAAAGGACATGTTGCCTCCGATACCCTTCCAAAAGGGCTGGCGATCGGCGACATGGACCGGGATGGCCATCTCGATTTGGTCCAAGCTAACAACTGGGGTTACAATGTGGTGCTTCATTTGGGCGATGGCTTGGGCGGGTTCGGCGAGCGCGACACCGTCGTGAATGCCGAAGGCGGACCCAATCGCGTCATCGTGGCGGATTTTAACAAGGACCGGAAACTGGACATGGCTGTAGATGGACCCGACGAGGGCGTTGTCCTCATCTATCTCGGCGATGGCAAGGGGGGCTTCGAGGTGCCGGCCGAGGAAATCGAGGGCTTTCACAACAACCGCGAACTCATCACGGCCGATTTTGATGGCGACAACAATCTGGACCTTGCGGTTACTAGTTCTTCCAACGTCCAGATTTACTTGGGCGATGGCGCAGGATCGTTTGCTTTCCACGACCTGCTGAGTACCACCGACGCAGCTTCTTTGGGGGCTGCTGATCTGAACAACGACGGGAAGCTGGACCTGGTGGTCGGCGGAACAGGACCACGCAGTGAAACCAAGAACTACATCTCGACTTATCTGGGAGACGGCACCGGCTCCTTTGTTCTTCAGCAAACGACGAACCTGGCCAAAGGAGACGTGAGAGGCGAATTAGCCGTGGCGGACTTCAACGAGGACGGAAACCTGGACGTTGCATTTCCTCTCGTTAACATTCTCCTCTACTTGGGCGACGGAACTGGCAACCTGGTCGCGTCGACGCCTTTGAAGGCGGGAGACCAACCTCACACCGTTGTTGCCGCCGACTTTAACAAAGATGGCCATCAGGATCTGGCTGATACGAATCGGGCCGACGCCACAGTTTCCGTTTTCCTGGGCGATGGTAGCGGCAAGTTTACGCTGTCCGCGACGGTTTCTGTGCTCTGTCCCACCTGTTTACCAGAACAATGAAAGGTAGGTGCGTCTTGAAAACAACCATAGTCATCTCCGCAGCATTAGCAGCAATCGCCCTTGGCTTAGCCGGTCTCATTGCCTCAGTCGAAGGTCAAACCCCCCGCGCACAAACCCGCCAGGAGCGATTCACTCCTCGCGGGCCGGCTGCGCCCGAAGGTCCCGCGCAATATTTTTACATCGAAGGTATTACCACTCAGGTCGAAGCTCCGCCTCGATCACACGAGGCGCGCGCTGGTTTTGACAACAGAACCAACGGTTTCGCTACTCAGGGACCGGACTTTGAAGAAATCGATGAGGACAACGTCGATCCGCTGGCCTCTTTCAACGATGCCCGATTCATTTTTGAAGAAGTGGAAGGCATCGATGAGGGTCTTGGTCCTATCTATAACGCTCAGAGCTGTCGGGAGTGCCACCAGAACATTGTGACCGGGGGCGCAAGCCAGATCGCCGAACAACGTACTGGCCACACCGAAGATGACGCCTTTTTCGAATCGCTTGGCGGCTCGCTCATTCAATCGCGTGCCACAGCTCCCGAGATCGTTGAGCATGTGAATGATCTCGACGAAACCAGAACTTTCCGCCTCTCCACCAACCTTCTGGGCAACGGTTACGTCGAATGCATTTCCGATAGCACCCTCACTGCCATCCGGGACGCACAGCCAGAAGAAATGCGTGGCCTGGCGCCAGAGGTTCCGGTCCTGGAAGGCGAGGGTCGTGCACGAATTGGCCGCTTTGGATGGAAATCCCAGCACGCCAGTCTCGTCTCCTTTTCCGCCGATGCCTACGTGAATGAAATGGGCATCACCAGTCCGCTATTCCTCGACGAAAATACTTCCAGCGGCAATTTTGTCGGCTTCGGGTCGGGTTACGATCCGCTCCCAGAGCCCGATAACGATGGGACAGATGTCGAGGCCTTTGCCCTTTTTATTCGTTCGACCAAGGCACCTCCGCGAGGACCGATTACCGATGACGTGCGTCTTGGCCAAAAGGTCTTCGAAGAGATTGGCTGCGCTGTTTGTCACGTCTCGCCTATTGTTACGGCAGCCCCCGGCACCCCGATAAATGGAGGAGCCTTCATTGTTCCAAGCGCGCTCGGCAGCAAGATCGTGCGACCCTTTAGCGACTTCCTCTTACACGATATCGGAACCGGTGATGGGATACCGATCCAGCCCACGCCGGAATTCGCCGAGACTGCGAACAAGATGCGGACTGCGCCACTCTGGGGACTTCGTGCTCGCAACCGGCTCATGCACGACGGTTTCTCCTTTACCAAGAACGAGGCGATTCAGCGTCATGATGGGCAAGCCGCAGATGTGAGAGACGCGTTCAACGCCCTGGATGACACCGAGAAAGCGCAGCTC
>JACCZO010000197.1 GCA_013695925.1 Chthoniobacterales bacterium | reverse complement strand
ACTAACGCTACAGCCGGCGCCAGCGATTCCGCCACGTTTTGCCGTCGAGTCACGACCTTGCTTTCCGAGACCTTTAATGCGCTTTCGGTTTCGCTCTGGGTCGTCGATCCGCAATCCGATCGGCTCGCCCTCGCCGCTTCTACCCAAAAGATGGCGGAAAATCCCGACTCAGGAAATGAATCGGGGCTGACATTAAAAAATTTCAGGACGCTGACCCGCCCTTTTGACCTGGACTCAGAGCAGAGTGGGGTCGCTGCCGAACTCCGCGCCGTGAGCGCTGGTCAGTTCCAACATGGTGGTCACAGAATCGCCGTTCCTCTACGGGCAGCTGACCATTGGCTCGGCATTGCCATCCTGGCGGATCGAGTGCACGCCGTCCCTTATACGGTAGAAGAATACGACCTGCTCGAATGCATCGGAGATCAGGTGGGTGCGAGTCTTCTCAATCTTCAAATGGCCTCGGCCATGATCGCCACAAAAGAATTCGAAGCCCTTCAGACCGTCTCCTCTTTTTTCGCTCACGACCTCAAAAACGCCGCCTCCACTTTGAGTCTAATGCTGACAAACCTCCCGGTGCATTTCGATGACCCCGCCTTCCGGGCCGATGCTCTGCGTGCGATTGGCAATACGGTGGAGCGAATCAATCAGCTCATCTCCCGCGCCGCCAAACTCCAGGCCGGCCTGAGCCTGAACCGCACGGAAACCGATCTCAACGGCCTGCTGAAGGAAGCCATCCAACAATTTTCTCGGAACAACGGAATCCGCTGGGTCGAGCGTTTTGAGCGCCTGCCAAAGGTTCCGGCCGATCGCGAACAGCTGCAAAGCGTCGTGCTCAATCTGCTGCTCAATGCGCAGGAAGCAGTCGGCGACACCGGCACGGTGACCGTCGAAACGAGCGCAAGCGAAGACTGGGCGGAGTTTCGGGTCAGCGACACTGGCTGTGGAATGACTCCAGAGTTTCTCAGGAGTTCTCTCTTCCGGCCCTTGCAAACGAGCAAGAAGAAGGGTTTAGGCATTGGGTTGTTTCAATCGCGCATGATTGTCGACGCGCATCGAGGTAAGATCTCGGCGGTGAGCGAGGCCGGAGCCGGCACCACCTTTCGAGTTCAGTTACCGTTGCAATGAAAGAGGAACACAAACCAAAACTTTTGCTCGTCGACGACGACGAAGAGATTTGCACTCAGATGAAATGGGCCCTGGGAAGCGACTACGACCTGAGTATGGCCGGCGATCGCGCAGATGCAGTGCAGGTTTTTGGGCGGGAGCGATCCCGTGTCGTGCTGCTTGACCTTGGACTGCCCCCGAAAGCAAATGAGCCCGACGAGGGCCTGGCCACGCTTGATGAGATCATTTCCCTCGACCCGCTGGTGAAGGTCATCATCATCTCAGGTCAGAGCGAAAAGAAAAACGCCATTCGAGCCGTCGGCGCCGGCGCTTACGACTTTCTCGTCAAACCGATTGAGATGGAGGAACTGAAGCTCGTCCTTCGCCGCGCTGTGCACGTCGCGAACTTGGAGCACGAGCACCGGCGGCTGCGCGAGGAGACGCAGGTCGAAGGATTCGAAGGCATGGTGGGAGCCAGCCCGGAGATGCACGGAGTCTTTGCCTATATCCGCAAGGTCGCCGTCACCAC
Source organism: Chthoniobacterales bacterium (assembly GCA_013695925.1). Classification (GTDB taxonomy): domain Bacteria; phylum Verrucomicrobiota; class Verrucomicrobiia; order Chthoniobacterales; family UBA10450; genus Palsa-1392. The sequence continues at coordinate 3,722 of JACCZO010000197.1, read as the reverse complement.
CGCTCCTGTTCTCCTCCTGGGTGAAAGCGGAACCGGAAAGGAACTGGCGGCCCTGGCGATTCATCAACGCAGTCCGCGCAAGGACGGGCCCTTCATCGCGATCAATTGCAACGGGATTCCGGAAACCCTGCTTGAGAGTGAGCTGTTTGGCCATGAAAAAGGAGCCTTCACAGGAGCGCATATGCAGCGAAAGGGACTGATTGAAAGCGCGACCGGCGGAACTCTTTTTCTCGACGAGGTGGGAGAGTTACCGCCTCAAATCCAGGTGAAATTGCTGCGCTTCCTGCAGGAACAGACGGTCCAGCGAATTGGCGGTCGCCAGGCTATCAATATCGATACCCGGGTGGTGGCGGCCACCAACGCAGATCTGCAAAAGGCAATCCACGATGGCAGATTCCGAGAAGACTTATACTTTCGTCTTGCCGTCATCGTGATCCATCTTCCGCCGCTCCGCGAACGGGGCGACGACGTCACTCTCCTCGCAACTGATTTCCTTTACCGTTATGCAGCGCAGATCGGCAAAAAGCGACTGGCGTTTGCGCCCGATGCCTTGCATGCTCTTCACCGGCATCCCTGGCCCGGGAATGTCCGCGAGTTACAAAACCGGGTAAAACGGGCGGTCATCATGACGGAAGGAAAGCGGCTGACAGTCGATGACCTGGAGCTGACCGAAAGCTCCAATACCTCCCGCGCAACTTTGAAGGAAGCGCGGGAAGCGGTCGAGAAGGAAGTCGTTACTCGTGCTCTTACTCGCAACCAGGGAAAGATCACCTCAGCCGCGGCGGATCTCGGGATCAGCCGCCCGACCCTTTACGAACTGATGGATAAGCTGCAGATTAGTCGAGGTGACCGCTCGAAGTCGGAGTAGACAGTAACATTTGAAAACTTATGACCTATAAGAGCTTTGGCATAACACGATTTGTTCTGGTGGTGCTTGTGCTGGCGTGTTGTCTGAGTACAGGTTGCAGCAAAGAAGCAAAAAAAAGACGTGAGTTGAGTCGCGCGGAAAAGGACTTCAAGGAGGGCGCTTTTGATCGCGCCAAAATCGAATATCTCAAAGCCTTGCGGCTCGACAACCATGAGGCCAAAGCTTTCGCGCGGCTGGGTCAGATTTGGTATTTGGAGGGCAGCCCTCTCAAAGCGGGAGGATTTCTCGCCAAGTCACGGGAGCTTGCGCCGGATGATCTGGAGACCCGCTTGTATCTGGCGCGTGCCCTCGGGGACGTCGGAGCCCGCGAAGAGGCTCGAAAAGAAGCGCGCTACATCCTCGATCACGAGCCGGCCAATGGCGAAGCACTTCTCCTCCTCAGCGAACTGGCAGTGGCCCCCAAGGAGATCGAGGCCGACCAGGCTGCGGTGCAAAAATTTCCCGCAAAGAACTCCGTGTCATACTTTCTGGCCGCCGCCAATCTCGCCCTGCGCCAGTCTCAGCAGGATCAAGCGGGTAACCTGATCTCACGCGCGCTTGCTCTCGACCCTAAATCGCCCGAGGCGCATCGGTCGAAAGCGATCCTGCACCTCTTTCGTAAAGAAGCTGCTGCCGCCCGCGAGGAATTTAAGGCTGCCGCCGATTTCGCGCCGCCGCGTTCGAAGATGAAAGCTATTTACGCTGAATACCTCGCCAAAACCGGCGCGGCAGGTGACGCCAAGACCTATCTCGTGGATCTGACAAAACAGACGCCGGATTTTTTCCCAGCCTGGATCATTCTCGCTCGAATGGCCTTCTCCGAAAAACATTACGATGAGAGCATGAAGCTGCTGGAGAATATCTTCTCACGCGATCCGGATAATCTGGACGCGCGCCTTCTTCAATCCAACAACCTTTTCGCTCAGGGCGACGTTACCAAGGCGATCGACATTCTGGAGGCTTTGCAGCGGAATCATCCAGATGGGCCGCTCCTCAAGTACCTGCTGGCTCTGGCATATTCGCAAAACAACCGGCTCGATCAGGCGGCGGATGCCCTGAGGCTGGCCCTCACCAAAAACCCCCACTACACCGATGCGATTCTGCTTTTGGCGGAGATCAAACTGCGCTCGGGTGACCCAGCCGCGGCTATCCCATACCTGGAAGAACTGTTGAAACGACAGCCAGAGTTGGGACGCGCCGAGGTCCTCTTGGCCGATGCTTATCGGGCCGCCGGCCGCCTGGATGACGCGGCAACACTGTTTCAACAGCGTCTTAAGAGGCAGCCTGCCAATGCCGAGTCCTATGACCTGCTCGGTTTCGTGCAGCGGGAGCAGGGTAAGACCGAGGAGGCGCGAAAGTCCTTCGAAGCCGCGTTGAAGCTGGCGCCCGAGGATTTTACGGCGCTCACTCAACTGGTAGAACTCGATCTCACGGCGAAGGATTTCTCGGCCGCCACGGCTCGGGTAAACCAGCAGTCGGAGAAACAGCCAAACAACGGGAACACGTATCTCTTGAAGGGAAAAGTCTCCGCCGCCCAGAAGAATTGGTCGGAGGCGGAAGCCGCCCTGCGGAAGGCAATCGAACTCGATCCCAAACTCGCGCCGGCCTATGATCTGTTGGTCGCGATCTATCTGCAGAACGGACGCTTGGCCGACGCGAACAAGGAGTTGAGTGCGGCGCTGGCGCGGTCGCCGCGGAACGAGACGGCCTTGATTGCGCTCGCCGCCGTCCAGGGGAAGCAGAAGAATTACAAAGGCGCGGAAGAGACTTACCGGCGGCTCCTCGGTTTCCAGCCCAATAATATCGTCGCTCTGAATAACCTGGCCTATCTCTATGCAGAATCGCCCGGGCAACTGGACAAGGCGCTGGAGTTAGCGCGCAAGGCGCAAAGCGTGAGCGGTAACTCTCCCGCCGTCCTTGATACGCTCGGCTGGGTTCTTTACAAGCGAGAGTCTTATCAGGAGGCGCTTGGCCTCCTGCGCAATGCGGCGGAGAAGCAGCCGAAAAGCCCGGTCGTGCAATTTCATGCCGCGATGGCTGAGGACATGATGGGGCATACCGAGGCCGCCCAGGCCGGGCTCGAGCGGGCGCTCGGTTTGTCGGCGGACTTTCCCCAGAAGATCGAAGCCGAAAACCGTCTCAAGTTCCTGCGCAGCACTGGTGAAGGCGCGGCTGAGCTGGAGGCCATGTTGCAACGAAATCCAAAAGATGTGATCGCGAGGATGAAGCTGGCGGCGGCCTACCAGCGGGCAGGAGATCCCGTCAAGGCTGCGCAGAGTTACCAAGACGCCTTGCAAGTGAATCCAGCGTTGATCCCAGCTGCGACTAACCTGGCGAGGCTCTATGCCGGCCCGCTGAAGAACAAGGCCAAAGCGCTGCAATTCGCGAAGACGGCCCGGGAACTTGCACCAAGTAATCCAAGAATCGCTGCGACTGTCGGGCAGATCGCTTACGAGGCAGGCAACTATGCGTGGGCTTACAGTCTGCTCGAAGAGAGCGCGCGCCAACCGTCATCCGATGCGGCGGTTTTGCACAGTCTGGCGTGGGCCGCCTACGCAGTCGGAAAGATCGACCGGGCTCGCGCGGCCATGGAGTCCGCACTCCAGGCTTCGTCCGATTCCGCAATCGCCGCTGATGGGGCGCGCTTCCTCGCCCTGACCGCAGTTTCACCAGAGAATGCCGGTGAAATTGCAGGCGCAAAATCGAACGCCGAAGAGGTTTTGCGATCCGACCCAAATTACGCGCCCGCGCTGATGGTTGCTGGCGCCTCGGACGCTGCCAGCGGCCCGGAGGCGCAAGCGATCAGCCGCTACCA
>JACCZO010000182.1 GCA_013695925.1 Chthoniobacterales bacterium | reverse complement strand
CGACGAAACGCTGCACCAGGTCGTCTTTCCCGGGGCGAAACTTTCCGCCATGCCGGTTGAAATCGATCTTCTCTTCCATCCCGTCGAAGGCCCAGACGCTGTGGCATTGCCCGCAGGCCAGGGCCGACTCCGGACCCTTCATTTTTTTCGCGTTCGCGATCGTCGGATCGGTCTCCTTCGTCAGGTGAAGCTTCCAACGCCGAAACGGACTGCGATTGGCGTCAATGTGCTCGCGTCCCTCGCTGTGACACGCTTCACACGCGATCCCAAACTCGGTCACCTTCGTGTCCCATTTGTTACCCTCGACAAAGTTCGAGATGCCCTGGGTGACATGGCAATCCATACAGGCGCCATTCCAGGAACCGATCGAGTAAGCCTCCTTCGTTTCTGGCGGCATGAGAAAAGTCTGCGTCACCGGCGCCCACATTTTCTCGGCGATGATGTAGGCGAAAGGAAACTGCTCGAGCGTGCGCCCCTGCCCGGTTTCGTTCCACAAAATCTGGAGCGTGTGCGAGCCGGTCAGGAGCACGATCTCGCGCGCCGGGCCGTAGTCTTTGTCGCCTAACGAACGATCGGCGACGAAGATCTTGTCGGTGGTGCGGGTGAGTTTGTATTCCCGGCCGGCAAAGCTCAGCTCGACATCATGCGCGTCGGGAATAAGCGTCGCCGGCGTCGCCACCTGCGTCATGGTGCGGTGAAACGAGGTGTGCCAGCTCGCGTAGTTCCCCGGGTGACACGACCGGCAGGAATTCGAGGTCACGTAATTCTCCTGCTGCGCCATGATCGGGCGGTTGTCTGGCGCGCTCGGGTTTTGAGAAAAAGCGTCGCGCCAGGCCAGGACCGCTACGACGGCGACGAGGCCAGCCAACGCCAAAGTCACGAGCCAGAGGCTGCGGCGAGCGTGCGGTCGATCCGGCATTGCCTCGGAACCTGACCATTCGGCGCGAAAGTTTCAAGAAGCGCCGCAGCAAAACTCCGGGGAGCGCACGCGTCTCGCGTGCGGGTGATGGCGCCCTCGCCATCACGAACTTTTCCCGGCCGACGTTTCCGCAGCGGTGATGATGGTTGCGGCGAGGGCGCCATCGCGAACTATTCGGCGGACATCGCGGCGATGACGCTGGAGATGGTTGCGCCGAGGGCGCCGCAACCGGCACGCGGGGGCGCGTGCGCTCCCCGGAATTTGCCGCGGACTCCGCTTCTTCCCGCCCTGGCCATGAAAAAGCAAAAAAATAATCTTGCCCAATCAAGCTTTGTAATACAAAGTTAACGCCAATGAACGATCGAGCCCGCGCCGAAGAACATCTCCGCGTTATTCGTTCGCTCATGGAACGCGCCACTATTTATCGCGCCATCTCCGCCCCGACCGCCCTCATCGGCGGCCTTCTTGCCGTCGCCACCACTTTCGTCATCTGGTGGTTCGACCGGTCGCAGGCGCCCGGCGCCCCCGGCCTCGATAATCGGCTCTTCGCCGAGATTTGGCTCGCCATTCTTGCCGTCGTCCTCGCGATCAACACCTTTTTCGTTAGGCAGGAAGCGCTCCGCGATGGCCGCGTCCTGCTCTCTTCCGGGGCACGGCTCGCCCTGCGCGCGATCGCCCCGTGCCTCCTTATCCCGGCCGCGACCACGATTTGGTATTTCCGGAACGCCGAGCCGATTGACCAGGAAATTCTGGTCGCGGTCTGGATTGCGTTTTACGGCCTTTGCCTGCTCGCGACCGCGCTCTTCGCTCCGCGCTCGCTCGTCCTCCTCGGCTGGGCCTTCCTCCTCTCCGGTCTGCTCCTCATTTTCTGGCCGAAGTCGTTCGGCGCCGATCCGCGCGGGCTTTATCCCAACTTCGCCATGGGCGCGACCTTCGGGCTCTATCATCTTGTCTACGCGGTTTGTGTTTGGGCGAGCCGGCAGCCCGATGCCCGCGAAATTCTTGCACCCGAATGAGCGATGCCGGATTTCGACAAACTCGACAAGGCGATCCACGAAAAGGGACGCCTCGCGATCATGACTTTGCTCGCCAGCCGGGTGAGCTGGGCGTTCCAGGATTTGAAGGCCGAGCTGAAAATGAGCGACGGCAATCTCGTCACGCACCTGCGCACCTTGCACAAACTCGGCTTCGTCGCGGTCACGAAGGAAATGCGGGACCGGCCGCAGACAAGTTACGCCCTGACGACGAAGGGGCGCTCCGCCTTTACCGATTATCTGAAGGTTTTGGAACAAATCGTAAAAGCGGGAAAAGAATGAGTTTTTTTAGCTCCATACTTTGCGGCACAAAGCTTTCGATTGATTTATGAAAATCCTACTCGCAGAACATTTCGGCATGTGTTTCGGCGTGCGCGACGCCATCGCTCAGGCGGAAACGCTGGCCACGGCGGGCCCGCTCACCGTTCTCGGCGAACTGGTCCACAACCCGGTGGTGCGCGAGCGACTCCGCGCGCAGGGCGTGCAGGAAAGCGCGCTCGACTCGCTGACCGACCCTGAGATCTCGGCGCGTGTCATGATCACCGCGCACGGCGCGTCCGACGCTAGACGGAAACATTGGCGCGCGGCCGGCTACGCCGTGGCCGACGGCACCTGTCCGCTGGTTCGCCATGCTCACACCCGACTCCAGGCGCTCGTGGCTGCGGGATATTTCCCGGTCGTCATCGGCCAACCCGGACACGTCGAGGTGCGCGGTTTGACCGAAGATTTTTCGGAAGCGGTCGTGCTCGGAGAGATGGAGGAAATCGCGGAGCTTCCGAGCCACGCGCGTTACGGGGTGGTCTCGCAAACTACCCAGCCAATCGAGCGGGTGCGCCGGTTCGTCGACGCGATTCGCCGGGCGCGGCCAGAGGCGGAAGTGCGTTTTGCCGACACCGTGTGCAAACCGACGAAGGATCGCCAAGAGGCGCTCCGAAAGTTGCTTGCGCAGGCCGAAGTGATCGTAGTTGTCGGCGGTCGCGCGAGCAACAACACGCGCCAACTGGTCGTGACCTGCCGGAGCGCTGGCCGTCGCGCCGTGCACATCGAGCGGGCGGAAGAATTGTCGGAGGCCGATTTCGAAAACGTCGCCGTGGTCGGAGTCACCGCCGGTACTTCCACCCTCGCGGAAACGGTCGAGGCCGTGCTCGGCCGGCTCCGGAATTTTTCAGAAAAACAAACCAACGGAGAAAACGCACCATGAACTCACTCAGCTGGCTTCGATATTTCGAAGCGAATCGCCAGAACTTCATCGCGCCAGATTGGGAGGCACCTTTCGCCCTCACGATCGCGCAACGCGCCTGCCTCGCGCGCTCCTTGTCCCATTTCCAGCTCGGCGAAAGCGGCGGCGGGAGCCACCTTTTCGCCAAGGCTGGGCAGGAGGACGAAATTTACCGCGCGGCGCTCCGACTCTTCGTCGCCGAAGAGGCGGAACACGCCCGGCTCCTCGAGGGTTTGGTCATCCGTTTCGGCGGACGCCTGATTAAGCGCCATTGGACCCACCTTCTTTTTCGCGCCGCGCGCCGCGCGCTCGGATTGAATTTCGAAATTCAGGTGCTGCTCATCGCCGAACTGGTCGGGACGGCCTACTACCGCACCCTGGCGCGGCGCGCGCGTGATCCAATCCTCGACCAGGTCTGCGCCCGCATCCTGACTGACGAAGCGCGGCACGTCGCCTTTCACCTCGATCGGCTGCGCGAAATCCACGCCGCGCTCCTGCCGGCGGAACGGAGCGCGTGGTCGCTCCAATTCCAGCTCCTTTTCACCGCCGCGCTCCTCGTCGCCTGGATCGATCACCGCGACGCGCTCGGCGCGATTTGCACCCGGCGCGCTGAATTTTACAGCGAGGCGCGGAAAGAATGTATCGCTTTCCTCGACTCGCTGGCCGCAAGCGACGACGCGGCGCGCGATCGCCGGCCGATCGGACCACCGCTTGCCGACGGAGAAAAGGCTCTTCCGCACGCACTGGCTTGAGTTGTTAGGCGGAAATTCGGGCGGAAAATAAAAGCGCGTTTACGCGACGGGAATCTGGGGAGCGCACGCGCCCTCGCGTGCTGGCGATGGCGCCTCGCCATCGCGAACTTTCTCGTCCACCCGAGGCCACCGGGCTAAAGCCTGTTTCGGCGAGGGCGCCGAAGCCAGCACGCGAGGCGCGTGCGCTCCCCAGATTTCGGCTTCCCGCGGTTCCTGATTGTGATACCTTTCCCGCGATGACAGATGATCGCCCAGCACTTTGAAAGTGTTGAGTCGTTCTTTGAAACCGCAGCTCTGAAGAGTTGGAACCAAGAAGAAATTTGACGCTTGCAAAGTGCTGGGAGGAAAGTCCGAACACCAAACGGCAGCATGCCGCGCAAAACGCGCGGGCGCGTTTCTCGCAAGAGGGTCGCGACGGATAGTGTCACAGAAAATATACCGCCTGGGGAGCGCGCGAGCGTTCGTCAGGCAAGGGTGAAAAGGCGAGGTAAGAGCTCACCGCTCGACGCGCAAGTGGCGAGGCACGAAAAACCCCATGCGGTGCAAGACAAAACAGAGGAAGGGCAGCCGGTCCGCTAAATCCTCGGGTATCGTCGCATCACGCCGGGCTGTAGCGGCGGTCTATGACCGCCGACGGCGGCTCGGCGGGCGTCCGGCACAAGCCGGGCGAGATAAATGATCATCGCCCCGGAGAAATCCGGGGGCACAGAATTCGGCTTATCGTCATCGAAATGAAGGGCGTTCTCGGAAACGAGGGCGCCCTTCCACTTTGTGGCGTCACCTGTAGCCGTTTCGCTGTGTGAAACGCAGGGAAGACCCCCGCCTTGTGGAGCGGGTGGAACGAGACGAGCCGGTGCCCGCGTCGCCCACTGGGCGCCGTCTACATGGCGCGGCGATAGGGCGACGTTTACAGATCGCTTTACGGACTTGCGCTTCACCCCGAGACTCGCCCGTTCGATGAAAACCACGACTCGAGACTGGCGCATCCCCGTCGCGTGGCTCACGCTCTGCGTCGTCTGGAGCTCGACCTGGCTGGTCATCAAACTCGGCTTGCGCGATCTCCCGCCGGTTTCGTTCGTGGCGTGGCGCTTTGTCGTCGCACTCCTCGTGCTGCTCGTCATCTCCAGCGGACGGACCCGTCTCCTGCCGCGGCGTCGCTCCGATTATTACGTGCTTGGTCTCACCGGCGTGTTGATGTTTTCCCTCAATTACACTCTCCTTTTCTGGGGCGAGCTCCACGTGTCGTCGGGGATCGCGGCCGTCATCCAGGCGTCAATCCCGATCTTTGGGATGATCTTCGCCCATTGGATGCTGCCCGAGGAGCCGTTGCGCTGGCAGAGACTGGCGGGCGCGCTGGTCGCGATCTTCGGCGTCGCGCTCATCTGCGCCCGGCTCCTTAGTTTCAACGGCTGGCTCGCTTTCCTGGGAGGGCTCGGGATCACCTTCGGCGCCGCGATCGCGGCCTTTTCCAACGTCTGGCTAAAGGCGCGCAGGATGGACCTCGCGCCCTCCATGCTGGCGGCTTGGCAGATGATTTTTGGGAGCATCCCGCTGGTCATTCTCGGCTTCGCGCTCGATGGCAACCCGCTCCGGTTGCACTGGACGATGAACGCGATCCTTTGCCTGCTCTATCTCGCGGTAATCGGGTCCTCCTTCACTTTTCTGCTCCTTTACTGGCTCATGCCGCGCATGTCGGTGACTAACCTCCAGACGATCTCGCTCATCACGCCGCCGGGCGCGATCGCCTTCGGCTGGGCTTTCGGCGGCGAGCGTTTATCGCTCTGGTCGCTCGTGGGCGCAATCTTCGTCTTGATCGGGATCTGGATGATCTTTCGCCGGATCGCGGAACCGAAACGGGCGGTCGCGATCGGCGCCGCGACCCGCGGCTAACGGGGAGAAAATCCCCGCGGGCATTTCATCGGGCGAGCAGCAATTGAAACCGCTCCATGATCTTGCGCGAGGGCTCTTCTTCGAGCCAGCCTTTGGCCTGCAGGGCTGTTCTCCGAATCGGCTGGGCGAGTTCCGGACAACCGATGAGAGACTTACCAGCCCACTGGACCTCGACGCGCAATGAAGTCAGCGCGATCCCCCCTTTCAACGGGCATACCAGCACGGTAGGAAGGGCCCCCAGTTTCTCATCCTGAAGCCCAACCAAGTTCGGCAGCTCCGCGCCCGCGATTGAACTGTAGGCGACCAGCCTCACTTCTCGTGAATGGGAAACGCCTCGTTCAGGGCGAGCGTTTCCCGACGCACCGTCACGGTGTATTCCTCGCGCAGCCGCTCGGCCAGACGCTCTCGTTCCATGCGCGATGCCTCCCCTTCCACGAGCCGCTGCACCCAGGAGGAACGGGATTCCCCACCGCGGAGTCGATCAATCTTCCTGTATATCTCAGCATTCAAGGTAAGAGTGGCGCGGCCCGACCGATGCGGCGACGACTTTCTGAGCGACTTTTTTGCGACTTTCACTGCGACTATTGTGGCAGCCTTGCGATGGACGTCAAGGCACACCCTGGGCTAGTAGGCAATCGTCGAGACAGCCGAGGAGATGCGAAACCGTCTCCTCGGTTTCGTCGCCCATGTTGGAGACACGAAAGGTCTGTCCTTTCAGTTTCCCGTAGCCGCCATCGATCACCAGATGATGTTTCTCGCGCAGATCGCGCACGAGTTTGGCAACGTCGATTCCGCGATTATTTTTCACGCAAGTGAGACTGAGCGCGCGATGCCCCTCGGCGGCGAAAAAGTCGAAGCCGCGCTCGCGCACCCAGTCATGGACGAGCGCGTTGGTGCGCGCATGGCGCGCGTAACGATTCGTCAGGCCTTCCGCGAAGATCTCCTCGAGCTTCGACTGCAAGGCGTAGATGTGGCCGATGCTCGGTGTGGTCGGCGTCATGTCGCCTTCCTGCTGCTTTTTGAACTCAAGAAAATCGAAGTAGTAACCGCGACCGGTCGTTTGCGCGGCGCGTGCGAACGCTTTCTCCGAGACGCTGAAGAGCGCGAAACCCGGCGGGAGCGCCAGCGCTTTTTGCGAGCCGGTGAGAAGGACATCGATCAGTGAAGCGTCCATCGGAATCGGCACGGCGGAGAACGAAGAAACGGAGTCGACGATCAACGCGACATCCGGGTATTTCGCCATCGTGCAACAGATCTCGGGCAGCGGATTCATCACCCCGGTGGAGGTCTCGTTATGGATGAGAGCGACGGCGTCGAACTTTCCAGTCGCCAGCTGCCGGTCGAGCGCCTTGTGATCAATTGCCTCGCCCCACCCCGCCTGAAGCGGCTCGGCCTCCTTCCCACAGCGGCGGGCGACCTCGATCCATTTGTCGGAAAAGGCGCCGCACATGCAGCAGAGGACGCGTTGCCTCACGAGGTTACGAATCGCCGCTTCCATCACGCCCCAGGCCGAGGAAGTGGAGAGAAAGACCGGCTGTTTTGTGCCGAACAATTCCTGGAGCTGCGGATGAATCGAACGGTAGAGCGTTTTAAAGGCTTCGCCGCGGTGGCCGATCATGGGGCGCGAAAAAGCAGCCATCGTCTTCTCAGAAACCTCGACCGGGCCGGGAGTGAAGAGTTTGTCGTGCAGAATCACAGTGGAAACGTCCAACGTCCAACGCTCACCGTCCACCGCCGAAGGGGAGATGTTCGGTAGCGGGGGTCTCTGACCCCGGCCGCGCGCGGAAGGCGGATGCGGAATGGCAGAGGTTGCTGAGCAAAGGTTGTGATTGGGGCGATTCTACCGCGGTCAGCGACCCGGCTACAACCAGCCGGTTCGTTAGGCGGACGGCGGTTTGCTTTCGCCGCGGCCGGTCTTGAGCTGCAGCTGGTCGATCTTCTTCGACGCCTCGGCCTTGGTCAGGTGTTCATCGAAATCTTCTCCCGCCTCGCGGCAAAGTGTTTGCAGATAGGAGCGCTGCGGTCCGGTCATCGCTTCGCTCCCGGTCGTCCATTCGTCGGGATCCTTCTCGGGATTGAGTGTGGCGGGATGTCGTCTTCGGGCTTCATATCCTGAAGATCGTGCCCGGGGGGCAGGACGGCCTTACCCGAGCGGGAGCCACCGGCGCTGCGGAGTGCGATTCCTTTGCATGGACAAACTCGGAGATTTTATCAGTCGCCAGAAATGGCTCGGACCGGTGGAGAGCGCGCTTGGGGCGGTGGCGGATACCCTCTTTCTCAAGGACATCCCCTTTGGCGAAAAGGTGCGCAACTTTTTCCACGGCACCTGGTTCGGTCATCCGCTTCATCCGGTTATCACGGACGTGCCGCTCGGGGCCTGGACGGCCGCGACGGCGCTCGACGTCTATGAACTTGCCACTGGGGACGACAGGCTCGCCCGCGGGAGCGACGCAGCCGTAGGTATCGGCCTCATCGGCGCGGCCGGGGCGGCGCTGACCGGATTGAACGATTGGAATTACACCTACGAAAAACCGAGAAGAGTCGGCGCGATGCATGCGGTCACCAACATCGCCGCGACGGCCTGCTATCTCGGATCGTGGTGGCAGCGAAAATACGGTTGCCGGCGCGCCGGCGTGACGACTGGTTTTGCGGGCTTCGCGCTTTCGATGGTCGGCGCTTATCTCGGCGGCCATCTCGTTTACAATGAACGGATCGGGGTCAACCACGCGCCCGAGGAATTGCCCGAAAAATACGTTCCGCTGATGAAGGAATCGGAGCTGACCGAAAACCGGATGCACAAGGCGGAGGCGGATGGTATCCCGGTTCTCGTGGTGAAGCGCGGCGGCCGGATCTTCGTCATGGCGGAGAAGTGCTCGCATCTCGGGGGCCCGTTGGCCGAGGGCAAATTCGACGGCGAAACCGTCACCTGCCCATGGCACGGCTCACAATTCGCGATCGCCGACGGCCGCATCCTGGTCGGTCCGGCGACCTACGCGCAGCCTTGTTTTGAAGTGCGCGTTCGGGATGGGCAGGTCGAGGTGCGAGCGCCGCGCGGGATGGTCGCGAATCCTTATTGAACCAGTTGCGCGTCTTTAGCGCGCTTGCATGGAATTGCTTAGCGTGGCATAGACACAACTCCGTTTTCCATGGCCACCGTATCCCAAATCACCTCTAATCCCGCGCTCGAGACCCATCTCTTTTGGGATCAATACAAGACCACCATCATCGCGGTCGCCGCGGTCCTGGTTCTGGGCGGACTCGCTTACGCCGGCTATCAAATTTATACAGCGCGCGCCGCCGCCGACGCCACCGCCTCCCTCGCTGCCGCCCATTCGGCGGAGGAATATCAGAAGGTAATCGAGCGCTATTCCGGGACCGAACCGGCTGCCAGCGCCTACCTCCTCCTCGCCTCGCAGCAGCGCGCGAAGAAGAACTTCGCGGAGGCGAACACCACCCTGCACAAATTCATCGATCAATATCCGAAGCACCAACTGATTACCACCGCCTGGATGGGTGTGGCGGCGAACCTGGAGTCGTTAGGCAAGAACGACGAGGCCCTCAGCACCTATCAGCGTTTGGTCACGGAATACCCACAGAGTTTCAACGCTCCCCTCGCGCTCCTCGCGGAAGTGCCCCTCCTGAAGGCGAAGAATCGCACCGAAGAGGCGCGGCGAGCTTGTGAAACGATCATGTCGCAATATCGCGACAGCATCGTGATGAATGAAGCCGTCCAGCAATTGATGTCGTTGCCAAAACCGGCTCCGGTTGCAATGCCCCAGCCGGCGCCCAGTGCCGCGCCCATCCCGATGGCTCGGCCGCCGGAAACGGCGGCGCCCGCCGCTACGCCGTAACGAATGTAGACGCTTCGTTCTGCGAAGCGCTGGCAAAACGCTGCGCCAGCATGCGAGAGGGGTGGCGGAATTGAACCCGAGTGCCCTGCCCCGCAGAGCGAGACGCCCAAAGTGCGCCCCGAAGATTAGCGCTTCGAGAACTGGAAGCGCTTGCGCGCTCCAGGCTGCCCGGATTTCTTGCGCTCTTTCATCCGCGGATCGCGGCTGAGGAGGCCCTCCGTCTTCAAGGTGCCGCGCAGATTCGCGTCCATCTGCAGGAGTGCGCGCGAGATCGCGAGCCGCGCCGCGCCAGCCTGGCCGGTAGCCCCGCCGCCAGTCGTATTGACCGAGACGTCGTAGGCATTGGTCAGTTTCACCAACTGCAATGGCTGAAGAACCGTGTTTTGCAGCGGAACGGTGGGAAAATAATCCTCGAAGCTCTTGCCGTTGACCTCGATTTTGCCACTGCCGGCGGTCATGCGAATGCGCGCGACGGCCGTCTTGCGGCGCCCGGTGGCGATGAATTCCTGTGTCTCAGCCATGAAAGTGTCTCGTTAGTCCAGTGCTACGTTTTGCGGTTGCTGGGCGCCGTGCGGATGCTCTTCGCCGCTGTAAACCTTGAGTTTCCGATAAACCTGCCGACCCAGCTTGTTGTGCGGAATCATCCCGCGGACGGCATGTTCCACGAGCAGCTCGGGGTGACGGGCCCGGCGGGACCGGACGCTCTCGCTCTTGTGGCCGCCGACGAAACCGGAGAAACTCATGAAAGTCTTCTGCTCTTCCTTTTTGCCGGTCAGACGCACCTTCTCGGCATTGATCACGACCACGAAATCACCCGTATCTACGTGCGGCGTGACGATCGCTTTTTCTTTGCCCCGGAGCAGGTTGGCGGCTTTGACCGCGACCCGGCCGAGGACCTGGTCACGAGCGTCGATAATCCACCATTTACGGTCGACTTCGCTGGCTTTAGCGGAAAACGTTTTCATCAGAAGGCTTGGGAAGGGCGGGGAAAGTAGCGTCCGGGGCCACAGGTGTCAAATGTGGATGGCACTGCGACTGCTTCAAGTAACGGATGCGCTTTTGGGGGATCGCTTTCATTTATCTTTTCGCGGGACTCCATGCCTCGCTCGGGGGCACTTCCGGGCGCACACGTCGCGGAACAATCGGGCGGCGCATTCGGACACTCGCGGTTCCGACCGGAGCGATCCGGGCGAGCGCATAAATCGCCATGGAATCTGGAGCGGTCGCTGGGGCGAAACATTGCCTACGGCAAATCGAACGCCCGCGACACCGTCATCGCTCTCATTATCGATGACGGACTGCGTGGGCGGAAGCATCGCAAGAATATTTTCAATCCTGACTTCCATGTGGTCGAGGCGGCCGTCGGTCCGCATGCGCGTTACCGGACGGTCAGCAGTATCGACTTCGCGGGCGGCTACGCGGACGGTGCGTCCGCTTCACGCTCGCTCTTCGCGCGCAACCAGGATCGCCGCACGTGGAGGACGCTCGGCCTCAGGCGGATGTCGTCCGTTTCAGAAATATACGGGGACGGGACGGCGCCCGTCCCTCCAAGGAAAACACTGGCTGGTCAATTCGAGCGCCGGGGTTTAAGTAACCCGCTTCGTTATGGCCAAGCCCGAACAACCCAAATCCGCCATCAGCCCGCGTCGCGCGGAAGATTTTCCCGAGTGGTACCAGCAGGTCATCAAGGCCGGCGACATGGCGGAGTCGAGCGACGTGAGGGGCTGCATGGTGATCAAGCCCTGGGGCTACGGCATCTGGGAAAACATGCAGCGGGCACTCGACGCCATGTTCAAGGCGACCGGACACAAGAATGCCTATTTCCCGCTCTTCATTCCGCTCAGTTACATGCAAAAAGAGGCGGAACATGTGGAGGGTTTCGCCAAGGAATGCGCCGTCGTCACGCATCACCGGCTGGAGCTGAACGCCGAAGGCAAAATGATCCCGGCCAGTCCGTTGGGCGAGCCGCTGGTCGTTAGGCCGACTTCCGAAACGATCATCGGCGCGAGCTATGCGAAGTGGGTGCAATCCTATCGCGACCTGCCGATTTTGATTAACCAATGGGCCAATGTCGTGCGCTGGGAAATGCGCCCGCGCTTGTTCCTCCGGACCACCGAATTTCTCTGGCAGGAAGGCCACACCGTCCATGAAACGGAAGCCGAGGCGCGCGCCGAGACGAAGCAGATGCTTGAGGTTTACGCCACCTTCGCGCGCGATTATTTGGCGGTGCCGGTATTCACCGGCGAGAAGTCGGAGAGCGAACGTTTCCCCGGCGCGGTGCAGACGCTTTGCATCGAAGCAATGGTCCAGGATCGGAAGGCGATCCAGGCCGGCACCTCGCATTTTCTCGGGCAGAATTTTGCGCGCTCGAGCGGGATTCAGTTCCAAACGCGTGACGGCAAACAGGAGTTCGGCTGGACGACCAGCTGGGGCGTCAGCACGCGCCTTGTCGGCACGGTCATCATGATGCATGCCGATGACGACGGGCTGGTCCTGCCGCCGCGTATCGCGCCGACGCATGTCGTCATCGTGCCGATCACGCCGAAACCCGCGACCCGCGATGCCGTGATGGCTGCGGCGAACGATCTTGCCGCGCAACTGCGCGCCATTATCTGGCACGGCGCGCCACTCGAGGTGCACGTCGATCAGCGCGACCTCGGTGGCGGAGTGAAAAATTGGGAGTGGATCAAGAAAGGCGTGCCGCTGCGGGTTGAGCTCGGACCGCGCGATCTGGAGAGCGGCAACGTCGCTGTCAGCCGCCGCGATGGTCTTCTTGTGGCCGGCGTCGGTGACCCTGGTAAAGCGGTGTCAAAGTCATTCCTCCCAAGTTCCGATTTCGTTAGGCAAGTGGCCGAGCTACTGGACTCGATCCAGCAAAATCTTTTCAACCGCGCCCTCGCCTTCCGGGTGGAGCACACGCGAAAGATCGACACCAAAAAAGAGTTTTACGATTTCTTCACAGCGGAGAATCCGGCCAAGCCTGAAATCCATGGCGGCTTTGCTCTCGCGCACTGGAATGGCTCACGCGCCGTAGAGGAGCAGATCAAGAACGACCTCAAGGTAACCATTCGTTGCATTCCCTTCGACGACCCGGGCCATCCGCCAGAGAGTGGAAAGTGCATCATGACCGGTGAGCCCAGCGAGCGCCGCGTCCTTTGGGCGAAGTCCTACTAGTCTCGAGTCGAAGATTCACGAGCCTCGACCACATAAGCTTCCAGGGCAGCGCGATCGTTTGGCGAGAGCCCAGCCCGCGGCGACATGATGCTCACATAATGATGCCACTGCGCGACTGAATAACGCGCGATCGGCCGCGCCGGGTGACATTCTGTGCACCTCGTCGTGTAAATTTTGCGCCCTCGTTCAAGCGTCGCCACGTCCGGGGGATGCTTGTCACCTCCGCCCGCCACCGTGCGCGCGGTAGGAAAGGCCGCATTGGGACTGGATTCGCAGCTGCCAAATGCCAGGATACAGAACAGACCGAGTGCCAGGAAAGGTGAGATCCGACTCTTCATTGTGCGATCTTCGCCGCCTCTTTCTTCCAACCGATCCCCTCCCCACTTGGCCTCTGAGGTAGCGTTATAGGCTTCGATTTGAAGCATTTCGTACTCCGACCATCGGCACGGAGCGGACCCGGCCGGCGAGCCAGCCCGGCGGGCCGGTCATCGGCGCTACGTTGCCGACAAAGTCTGGCGCGGATTACTGAACCACGACCGTTTTGGTGGTGATGCCGGTAGCGCCATCATTATCGAATACCTTTAGCTGGGAGTAAGTATGGAACGCAGTGTGGCCGAAATAGGAGCCGCCATCGCTAAAAGTCCACTCCCGGTTTCCGACTGCGCCATCCGGATCGTACGACCCGTCGGAGACCAGAGTCACGTTGAGCGGGGCGGGCCCCGAGGGCGGGTTGACAGCGATCTCGGGAGCGGCCTGCTCGCCCGTGGCGAGGCGAATCGCTTTATCGCCGGCAAGAAACTGGGAGGGCGTAGACGTAGCTACCTGGGCGTGGCTGCTGGCTGCGAGACTGTCGAACGCAGCCAGAGACAAAAGAGGATTAAGAAGGGGTTTCATAGTGTTTATTTGAGTCTTGTTGAAACGCTTCCTTTGACCGCCGGCTACGGGGTCGTCGCCTCCGCAATATTTGAATAGGGCGATTGGCCGGCAGTGCTAGTCGCGGCCACCCGATAGCGATAAGTCGTGCCCGCGCTCACGTTCTTGTCGAAGTAACTCACCGTGTTTGCGGCGACCGTTGCGAGCGGACTAAAGTTCGTGCAGCCGCCGCCAGAGCAACGCTCGACAGCATAGCCGGATTCGTTGGTCGCATTATCCGTCCAGCTCAACTTGACGCGGGACTTCACGCTTCCTCCGATCGTCTTCGATTGCACCCGGGCGGCGAGATTCGTCGGCGCGGGCGGGACACCGCCGGCACCGCCATTCACCGCCACTGCGAGGAGTTTATTCACACCGCCAATTTCGGTCACCGGCACATAGACCGTCGCGCCATCATTGCTGAACGCGACCGGGCCCGAAGCGCCGGCCGAGGGACCCGTGATCGGCAGGG
>JACCZO010000179.1 GCA_013695925.1 Chthoniobacterales bacterium | reverse complement strand
TTGGATTTGCTCACTGAACTGTGGGTCCAGAAAAGGTCGTTTGCTTTTCAAGGAAGGGCGATTTGCAATCGCCCCGGGGCGGTTGCAAACCGCCGCTCCTTGGCCTCCAAACCGAGATCCTCTCCGCGTCTGCAACTGCATCGTTACGCCTTAGGCCGAGGCGAGCCGTTCCCGCAAAAGATTCAACGCCATCTGGGTCACGAGCTGCTTGAAAGTCTCGCGATCGGTCGGAAAAAAAAGATGCCGCACGATGGTTTCACCTCCGCCCGCGAGCGCGACGCAGGCTGTCCCGACCGGTTTCGCTTCGCTTCCCCCTCCGGGCCCGGCGATGCCTGTCGTGGCGAGAGCGAAAACCGCACCGGATTTTTTCAGGGCGCCATCGGCCATCGCGCGACCAACCGGTTCGCTGACCGCGCCGTGTTTGGAGATTAGTGCCGGATCGACCCCAAGCGTCGCGCTCTTCGCTTCGTTTGCGTAGGTGACGTAGCCCGCCAGGAAAACTTCCGAGGACCCCGGCACGTTCGTTAGGCGATGAGCCAGAAATCCGCCGGTGCAGGATTCGGCCACGGCCAGCGTCCTTTTCCGGGCCGCTAATTGCCGGACGATAACCGTTTCCAGGTTCTCGCCGGTCGTGCTCAGGACCAACGACCCCAGCTTTGTCCGCACCACCGTTTCGGCCTGCTCGATGACCGTGGCCGATCCAATGACGCGCAGATCGACCTCGCCCATCCGCGCGCAATAACCGAGTTCCAGACCGCTGATGGCGAGCAATTGTTCCCCGACGGCCTCCTCGACATACGATTCGCCCATCCCGACGATCCGATAAGTGCGGCAGCCTAACGTCTCTCCTTGCCGGACGATTTGTTGGAGAACCGGCAGGACAATCTCGGCAAACATCGGCTGCAACTCGCGCGGGGGGCCCGGGAGGAGAAACAGATGCGGCGAGACCGAGCTACTGACCCCGGCAGGAAGGTAAAGTCCGGGCGCGCTTCCGTTCTCGTTAGGCAGAACTCGCGCACCGCGCGGCACCTGCGCCTGGCGCAGGATACGGCTCGTTAGCCGAATCCCGCGCGACTGCAGGCGATGGGTGATCGTCCTTTCCAATTCCGGATCGGCCACGAGATCGAGACCCAGCAATTCGGCGGTGACCTCGCGCGTGATGTCGTCCGTCGTCGGACCGAGACCGCCAGTCACGAAGATAATTTCCGCGCTTTCGAAATTCTCCTGCAGCGCGGCGCGAATCGCGTCGCCGTCGGGCACGGTGAGCTGGCGTTCCACGCGCAGCCCAAGCGGGAAAATCTCCTGCGCGATAAAGGTGAGATGGGTGTTGAGAACGTCCCCCAGCAGGATCTCGGTGCCGGTGTTAATGACAGTGACGCGCATGGAAGCAGGGAGCAAACGTTGAACCTTGGGCGCGAAGCGCCTTCTCCTAAGCGGCGTCCTTGTCCTGCTTCTTGCGAATAAGGGGAACCTTTTTCCCCTCGACCACCGCGCGATTGATCGTGACCTCGGCGATGTCTTCGCGGCTCGGCACATCATACATGATGTCGAGCATGATCCGCTCCAGCATCGAACGCAGCGCGCGCGCACCCGTGCCCTTCGTCACCGCCTGCGCGGCGAGGGCGCGGAGCGCGTCTTTCGTGACCGTAAGGCGGACGCCTTCCATCGCGAAGAGCTTGGTGTACTGCTTGATCATCGCATTCTTCGTGTCGGTCAGGATCTGCACCATTTCGTCCTCGGTCAGCGCGTCGAGTGCAGTGAGGACGGGAAGGCGGCCGATGAATTCCGGGATCATGCCGAAGCCTAACAAGTCTTCCGGTTCGACATGGCGGACCGCTTCGCGCCGGGCGGCTTCTTCCACTTCGAGCGACGGGCTGCTGAAGCCAAGCGTTTTATTGCCGATCCGTTTCTGCACGATTTTATCGAGCCCGACAAAGGCACCGCCGCAGATGAAGAGAATCTTTTCCGTGTTTACCTGGATGTATTCCTGGTGCGGATGTTTGCGACCGCCTTGTGGCGGGACGTTGCAGGTGCTGCCTTCGAGAATTTTCAGGAGCGCCTGTTGCACGCCTTCGCCGGAGACGTCGCGCGTGATGCTCACGTTGTCGGTCTTGCGCCCGATCTTGTCGATCTCATCGATGTAAACGATCCCGATCTCGGCTCGTTTCACGTCGTAATCGGCATTTTGCAGGAGGCGCAGGATGATGTTTTCGACGTCTTCACCGACATAACCGGCTTCGGTCAGGGTGGTGGCGTCCGCGATGCAAAACGGCACGTCGAGGATCTTCGCGAGCGTTTTGGCGAGGAGCGTTTTCCCCGAACCGGTCGGCCCGATGAGCAGGATGTTGCTCTTCTCGATCTCGACGTCAGCGAATGGATCAGGCTGGAAAGCGGCCGATGTGTCGGTCGGCGGTGCGCTTTGCAGGACGCGTTTGAAATGGTTGTGGACCGCGACCGAGAGCGTCTTTTTCGCCATGTCCTGGCCGACCACGTATTGATCGAGCGAATGCCGGATCCCCACCGGTTTCGGAACGCGGATGGTGGAGGAGTGGCGTCGCGCGTCTTCGTTCAGCTCCTTGTCGAGGATGCTTTTGCAGACGTTGATGCAGCTATCGCAGATGTAGACGCCCGGCCCGGCAATGAGCTTGCGCACCTCTGCGTGGCTTTTGCCACAGAAGGAGCACATGGTGAGGTTCGAGGCGCGGGCCATAAAGTGTCCCCTCGGTAAAGCAGTTCCTATTCCTCGACTTTCTGCGGCAACGCGGCCTCCGCGACCGCGGTCGAACGATCGTTCAGGGTCTTATCCGAGCCCGCGCCATCGAGCAGTTTGGCTTCTTTGCGCGATTTGATCACCTCGTCGACCAAGCCGTAGGCCTTGGCCTCGGCTGCGTTCATGTAATAGTCGCGATCCGAATCGTGCTTGACCTGGTCCTCGGGCTTGCCGGTATGCTGTGCCAGGATGCGGATGAGACGCTTCTTGAGCTTGAACATGTATTCGACCGTCCGCTCCACGTCGCTCGCCTGCCCCTGCGCGCCACCCGAGACCTGGTGAATCATAATGTCCGAATTCGGGAGCGCGAAACGCTTCCCCTTCGTTCCGGCGGCGAGCAGGACTGCGCCCATACTGGCAGCCATGCCGAGGCAGTAGGTGGTCACGTCGCAGGTCAAAAACTGCATCGTGTCGTAGATCGCAAGTCCCGCGGTCACCGAGCCACCGGGCGAGTTGATGTAAATATTGATGTCTTTTTTCCCATCCTCCATTTGGAGAAAGAGGAGCTGCGCGATGACCAGATTCGCGATGTGATCGTCGATCGGTGTCCCGATGAAAACGATCCGGTCTTTCAGCAACCGTGAATAAATATCGTAGCTGCGCTCGCCGCGGCCGGTCTGTTCGACGACCATCGGGACAAGGACGGATTGAGAAAAATTAGAGTCGCGATTTGTCGTCATTTTGATTCGTGAGCGGCTTCTGAAACTGGCGTTGCGGCCGCGCTCCCGATGGTAGCATTCGACCCGAGGAAATCAATTGTCTTAGCCAGCAGGACCTGCTCCACGAGGCCGTTCATGGCGTCGTTTTTTTCAATCTCCTGCTGCATTTTTTCCGGCGTCGTGTTGTGATGCATCGCCTGGTGGCGAATGCGCTCGTCTACATCGGCGCGCGTCACCTGGATTTTTTCCTGCTCCGCGATGCGGTGCAGAATAAAATTGGTTTTCAGCCGGTGCGCGGCCAGGCCACCCGCCACGCGAATCAGTTCTTCTTCTTTCTCCTTCAACATCTCGTCCGGCACCCCGCGCTCGCGATTGCGGTGGACCAGCTCGGCGAGGGCGTTGCGCGTTTCGGATTTCAGGAGATTCGGCGGCAGCTCGAAATCGATCCGCTCACTGAGAAATTTGAGCACCTGGGATTCCCGGACCCGCTCCAGCTCGTGCCCTTTCTCGTGCTCGATCTGATGCTCGAGCGCGTGCCGCAGTCCGGCCAGCGTCTTGTCGGGCATCCATTTCGCGGCAAAGGCGTCATCCAGCGGCGGCAGAACCCGCTGCTTGATTTCCAGCAGTTTCACCTCGTAATCGGCCGTTTTTCCGGCCACGTCCGGAGCCGGAAAATCAGCCGGGAATTCCACTTTCACCGTCCGGGTTTCGTCAGGCTTTTGCCCGATAATCTGATCGACGAAACCGGGCAGGAAATTTTCCGCCGCCAGCCGGAGCCAGAATTTTTTTCCGCCCTGCAGATTCTTGCTCGCGTTCGGCGCCAGCTCCGCGATCGGTTTACCTTCAATCGAGCCCTCGAAATCGATCACCGCGAAATCTTCCAGCTCCAAGCCGCGCTCCGGCACGTCGATAAAATCAGCCGATTGCTCGCGCAACCGCTCCAAGGCCATGCTGATTTCCTCCTCGGTCACCCTGGTATCGGGCAGATTGAGAGGGATGCCTTTGTAGTCAGGCAGCTCGAATTCCGGCGCCGTCACCACCGTGGCCCGAAAACGCATCGAGCGATCTTCGCCAAACTCGACGTCTTCCAGGTTCGTTAGGGAAACGACCCGCAACTGCTTCTCTTCGACTGCTTCGCGATAGCTTTTGGAGACGAGTTTCTTCGTCAGCTCATCCTGGATGTCCTTGCGAAACTTTTTCTCGATCACGCTGCGGGGCGCTTTGCCCGGGCGATATCCAGGAATGCGAGCCTGGGCGGCAAAACTGTTCGCGATCGCGTCCCACTCCTTGGAGACCTGCTCCGGTGGCAGTTCGATCTTGAGCGTCGCGACGCAATGGGGCTGATTTTCCACTTCGACCTTCATGAAGGCCGAACGTTAAGGGTACGCGGTGTGGTTCGCAAACCGTGCCACCCTTGGAGGGACGACCGCCGTGTCGTCCAGGAACACGGACGGGACAGAGCCCGTCCCTCCACCTGCCTAACGCGCGGAACAGACGCATTCGCCTTCCACGTAAACCGAGTGCACGAGCGGTGTCCCGAACCAGTACGCGATTTCGCGGTAGTCTGCGCAATCGAAGACGGTAAAATTCCCGGCCTTGCCAGCTTCGAGCGAGCCGATTCTCTCACCGCGGTTCAGGCTGTAGGCGGCGTTGATCGTGCTCGCAGTGATCCCCTCCGCCGGCGTCATCTTCATCTGCGTGCAGGCAAGCGAGAGCACCATCGGGATGGAAGGCGTGGGCGAGGAACCGGGATTGAAATCCGTCCCCAGAACAACCGCCAAACCGGCGTCGATCATGGCGCGCGCTTTTGGATAGCGCGTTTTGCCGAGCGCATAGACCGACGCCGGCAAGAGCACCGGTTGCACACCGGCCTCAGCCAGCGCGGCAATCTCAGCCTCGTTGGTTTGCTCGAGATGATCCGCCGTCGCCGCGCCAATTCGCGCCGCGAGAAACGCTCCGCCGGAATTGGTTAGCTGGTCGACATGCATCCGAAGGCGCAGACCGTGTGACTGCGCCGCCTTCAAAATTTTCTCAGAATCCGCGAGATCGAAATAGCCACGCTCGCAAAAGATATCGCAGTATTCGGCGAGACCCTGCTCGGCCACAGTCGGCAGCATCTCGTCAATCACGAGCGTCACATACTGCTCGGGCGCGTCCGCAAATTCTTCCGGGATAGCGTGCGCGCCGAGAAAGGTGGGCACGAATTCGAGCGCGCTCGTCTCGTTTAACTGCCGGATGACGCGCAGGATCTTGAGCTCTTCCTCAAGCGACAGTCCGTAGCCCGATTTGGCCTCCATCGTCGTGGTGCCGGAACGCAGGAACCATTGCACCCGCTTTTGTGCCTGCGCCAGAAGCTCAGCTTCACTTGCCGCGCGCGTCTTACGCACGGTGGAGCGAATGCCGCCGCCGCTCGCCGCAATTTCCTCGTAGGTCGCCCCCCGCGCGCGCATTTCGAATTCATCGACCCGGGTCCCGCCAAACACCGGATGCGCATGCGCATCGACAAAACCCGGCAGCACGACGCGGCCGTGTGCCTCGATCACTTCGATGTCGTTAGGCAAATCGCGCGCGATTTGGTCCGACGAGCCGGTCGCGACGATGACGCCATCGCGCACCAGCATTCCACCGTCTTCGATGATCCCGAGAGCGCTCAGCTCCGCGCCGACCCGCGGACGCTTCGGGCCGGCGAGTGTGACCAACTGGGAAGCATGAAGAATCGCGCGTGGTTTCATTTTGCAATCTGCCTCAGACGTTGGGAGGAGCACCCTATTGGATCATTGAGCAAGCGACAACGGGAAAGGGCCGCGCACCGAGAACGGATTGGCCAGCGATATTCCTTGGATCGTTGTAAAGGATGCAAATCGATGGTAAATGAGGTGCGTGAAAACCACTGTTGATATTCCAGATCGGACGCTTCGCGAAGCGATGAAGTTCTCGAAGGCGAAGACGAAACGCGAGGCGATTCTCGCCGCACTCGATGAATTCAATCGCAAACGGCGCATGGCCGCGCTGGTTAAGCATTCCGGCACCTTTACTACCTTGATGACGAACGATGAGATCGAGGGGATGGAGATCGAGCGCATGAAACTCTGGGCGAGACCCCCCGCGCGGCGCCGCAAGCCATGACACTCATCGACACTTCCTCTTGGATCGAGCAACTCCGATCCAAGGGGGACCCCCTCATTCGATCTCGCGTCGAATCTCTCCTGCACACTGGCCAGGCAGCGTGGTGCGCGGTCGTCCGGTTGGAACTCTGGGCTGGCGTGGGCAGCGACGAGGAACGCGCGATTTTGCGCGCCTATACTCAAGAGCTGCCCGACCTTCCGATCGCCGACGAAGTCTGGGAAGAAGGGTGCGCTTTGGCCAGTCGCTGCCGCAAGACCGGCAGGACCGCGCCCGCCTCCGACCTCCTCATCGCCGCCTGCGCGCGCTATCACGAAGTCCAGATCGAAACCGCCGACGCGCACTTCGAGTTTCTTATGAAGCTCTAAAAGCAAGGAGCAATACATCGCGCATCAGCGGGCTCGTCTTCCTCCGCGCTTTTGCTATCCGGACAAACTGCACCACCGCGCACCATCCTCAGCCATCTTGTGACATACGAGACGCAGGAGCATACCCGCTGTTTAAAAGAGAGCGCGCCAGGAAGCAGAACGAGGATTGTTCGCGCCAGAAGCGTGCAGGGGCCCATGTTGTAGAGCGAATAGAGAGGCGCAGACGGAAAAGTTTCTTCTTCGCGGATTTGCCAATCTGGCTTGCCCTGGCCTATCAGGCCGCAGCTAGTTCGGGCAGAAGCGGTCGACTTGGAGCAAGGCAGCTTTTGCTACCCCAACTTGCTTTCAACAATTTGATAAAGCTTCTTGAACTCGCACGCGGATTTGGCGCTGATTTTCTGAAATTTTTCCCGCAAATCTGATTTCACGGCTTCATCTTTCAAGCCGGACAAATTGATTCGCACGTTCATCGCGGCGCCCTCGATGCAGGCGCGCGTGGCGAGGAGCCCGACGCCCACGTCAGAAATCGAGGCCGGGTTTCCTTTCTGCGCCATCGCGGCCAGAAGGTCGTAGGCACGGCTGGCGGTTTCCATCACTCGCAGAGGGATCTCGGCCGCGTATCGATTCGCCGACTGAATCGCCTCCGACCGGGCCGCTTTTTCCTCGGCTGAATCCTTCGGTAAAGCGAAAGCGGCCATCACTTGATTGAAGGCGGCGGTGTCTTCATCGACCAGGGAAAGCAATTCATCCTTGAGCTGCTGCCCTTGCACCGCCCATTCGCTGAAAAATTCGAGCTGTTCGTCCCAGCCGCGCTTGCCCGCGGAAAGATTGGCCACCATTCCGCCTAACGACGCCCCCAGTGCGCCCATCAGGGCCGCGACCGAGCCACCGCCGGGAGCGGGCGAATCGCTCAGCGTCTCGTTGCAGAACTGGCGCAGATTCATCTTCACGAGCGAATTCTTGGCCGCTTCCGCGATCTTGAATTCGATCACTTTTTCCTTCGGATCGAACGGCTTCAGCTCACTCAGACCCATGGAGCGGATGGCGAGATCGATCAGTTCTTCCTCCGCCGCGCCTTCGGACCATTTTTGTTTGCGCAAAAAATATTTCCCGGCCTCGACGAGGGCTTTCTTGGGCAGCATCCCAACAATTTCCGAGCCGGTCGCGCGCATCCCGCGCTCCGCCGCGGACTTGGCGCAAGCATCGAAGGCGACGTGCAAAGGAGTCTCTTCGATATTCGTCAGGTTCATCGAAACCTGCGCCATCCCGTACTCCTCCACGTACCAGCCGATGGCCTTGACGTGTTTCAGCATTCCCGGGACCCGAACCGGATCACCTTTTTCGTCTAAAACTTTCTTCCCAGTCGGTGTTCCGTCCTCGGTTTTGAAACGCCCCTGTTCTCGCACGTCGAACGCGACCGAGTTGGCGCGGCGCGTCGATTTCGTGTTCAGGTTCACGTTATAAGCCACCAGAAAATCCCGCGCGCCGATCACCGTAGCGCCGGATTTTTCGTTGAAAACCGCCGGACCGAAATCAGGCGTCCAGGCCGGTTCTTTGATCTTCTCGAAAAAACCTTCGTATTCACCGGCGCGAATGACCGGGAGATTGGAGCGCTCCGGACTGCTCGCGGCCCGTTCGTAGAGATAAACCGGGATCTTCAATTCCTCCCCGACCCTTTTGCCTAACGACTTGGCGCACTCGATCGCTTCCTCCCAGCTCACCTCGCTTACCGGGATGAACGGGCAGACATCGGTCGCGCCCATCCGGGGATGCGCGCCCTTCTGTTTTCGCATGTCGATTAGTTCGGCCGCCTTCTGAATCCCGCGAAAGGCAGCTTCCACTGCCGTCGCCGGCGAGCCGACAAAGGTCACGACCGTTCGGTTGGTACTCGCGCCAGGATCGACATCGAGGAGCGACACGCCCTCAACCGATTCGATCGCCGCCGTGATCTGCCTGACGATGTTGAGATCGCGACCCTCGGAAAAGTTAGGCACGCATTCGATCAGTTTTTGCATAGGCTCGCCGGCTGATCATTAGCACATCCGGACGCAGCACCAAAATCAGCCGCCTTCAGCCTTCCAATTCCAGTCCACCTCCGTCGCGCTACCCTGGGTCTATCCGTCGGCCAGTCGTTCCAGCACACCGAATCGCCCCCACGACCGCGAGCCAATCGAGAAGTTCCGCGCCGGGTGTTTGATTCCAAGGGCAAACCCACCACGCTGTTTCAGAAACTCCGCCGTCATCTCTCTTGGGAACGAAGTTGCTCGCATTTCTCACGGCTGACCTGTAACAATGAGACGCTTGCCCGATGAAGACGCCCGCATCCCCACAGCAGAAGTCACGCAGCTCCTCTGCGACTGGCGGGGCGGGGATCGGAGCGCAGCGGAAAAACTGATACCTCTCGTGCAACCAGAGCTTCAGCGCCTGGCCCACCATTACATGAGCCGGGAGCGACCCGGCCACACATGGCAAACGACTGCGCTCCTAGACGACGCTTACCTCCAGCTCGCAGGTAAAACGCATCCGCAGTGGCAGAATCGCGCCCACTTCTTTGCCGTCGCGGCGCAGCTGATGCGCCGCATCATGGTCGATCACGCTCGGCAGCGGCAGGCAGCGAAGCGCGGTGGCGGCGCGATCAGGGGCACACTGGAGGAAGGCGCGGCTGTGACGCAGACCCGCGCCGACGAGCTGCTCGCTCTCGATGAAGCGATGGAAAAGTTGGCCGCCTTCGACCAGCGCAAGGCGCAAGTGGGGGAGATGCGTTACTTCGGCGGCTTGACCATGGAAGAGATTGCTGATGTCCTGAAGATCCACGTCAACACCGTGACGCGCGACTGGACCGCCGCGCGCGCCTGGCTACTCGCCGCGCTGAGTGGGGAGGACATGAATGCAATCTAAGCGATGGCGGGCAGGTCTTGCCGGCGAGGCAGGCGCGTGGTTTAGTACGGCTGATGAGTCTGGAAGCTTTGAAAAAAGAGGCCGCCGCGTTGGATGACCCATCGCGCAAGGAGTTGTTTTCTTTTCTCGTTTCGCTGCGCGAGCGGCAATGGGCCGCGCAGGCTGGCGCGATGGCTCGGAATCTGGACGATCCAGACCCCGATCGCTGGCTCACCTTAGAGGAATTTCAGACTCGGCTCGATCAAATCCCTGAACCCAAGGAGTGAAGCCGCGGTTGTTGATCGATTCGTCGGTCCTGGAGTTTGTCGGCAACCTTCGAAAGCGAGATCGTGAGTTCTTGCGCGCCCGTTTCGAAGCCATTCGAGATTTTCCCGGCCAGCATGCCGATTATCGGGTGCAAGATGAAACCGGTCGTGAAATCGACGGCCACATTGCAGGACGCTTCGCCATCATCTTTTGGGACGACTTCGCCGATCGGCACGTCAAAATTCTTGGCATCACTTGGGCAGATAAATTGACCTGAGGAACGCAGTGGGTCGACGACCAGTCTTCGTAAAATCGGGTGGCAAGGTTCGACGCTGGCCCCGCGCGCCGCAACATCCCGGTCGAGACGGCTGACTCCGCACTCAGTTACGGCTTGGCGTTCGCCTGGGCATCGGGTAACAAAATTTCCACACTCGTCCCGTCGGGGCTGTGAATGGGCAGCTTGATCGTGTCATTCTCGGCGATGGCGATGATGTTGATGTCGGGAAGCAAGGGGCGGTGTGGAGGGAGCGAAAACGGTGGCGCCTCGCAATCCCCGCTGGTAGGAAGGAGAGCTTGGGGAAATGATGATGAAGTCTGCATTGTCACAGCGCTGGCAAAGTTGCACCAAGATCTTCAACGTGGCGGTGGCACAATAGCCTAAAGAACGTGCCGCTTTCCTCGAGCGCAGCTGCAATGGCGACGATGCTTTGCGTCGCGGCGTGGAATTGCTGCTCAAGTATCACGATATTTCGGGTGACTTCATCCAAACGCCCGCTTTTGAAGTTGCGCCTGATCTCCTGGCCGGTGATCCCGACGCGCTGATTGGCCAACGGCTTGGCGCCTATCGCATCGACGCCGTCCTCGGCGCCGGGGGCATGGGCGTCGTCTATCTCGCCTACGACGAACGGCTCGAGCGCAAGGGCGCGCTGAAGCTGCTGCCGCGCTCGCTGGTTGCGAACGAGGCGCAGTTGCAGCTCCTGCAGCGCGAGGCACGGACGGCTTCGGCTTTGAACCATCCCAACATCGTGACCATCCACGAGATCGGCGAGGTCGATTCCACCCACTTCATCGCCACCGAATTTATTGAGGGGCCCACCCTGCGTGAACGGATGGCGAAAGGTTCGATCGCGCCTGACGAGGCGCTGGAGATCGCGATTCAGGTGGCGGGCGCGCTGTGTATCGCTCATCGCGCCGGCATCGTGCATCGCGACATCAAGCCGGAGAACATTATGCTGCGCCCCGATGGCTACGTGAAGGTGCTGGATTTCGGGATCGCGAAGCTCATGCAGCCAAACCCTTCGACGAGCCTGGAGCTAACGGCGCGGGACGGCCTAATCGTCGGCACGACACGCTACATGTCGCCTGAACAAGCCAGGGGCGAGACTGTGGATGCGCGGAGCGATCTCTGGAGCCTCGGCGCCGTACTCTATGAGATGCTCGCTGACAGCCCGCCGTTCGACGGCAAAACCCCAAGCGATGTCATGGCGTCGATATTGCTGAACGCCCCGGAACCGCCCGGTCAACGCGCGCCGCCAGCGCTGCAAAACGTGGTGGAGAAATCTTTGCGGAAAGATCCCGCTGAAAGCGCGTGTCAAGAAGGAGGCCCGCAAGCTCGAATTAACAGTTAGAGTTAGTTCAAGTCATCAATCGTTTGAGCTGTGCGAAAGGTTTCTTGGGACGCTCCCGAGGCAGCGAAGAATCCGGACATTGTTTTGCTATTCGTTAGGCCCGATCTGCGCCTTGCTTATCAGAAGTTGCTGGAATTCGAGATCGTTCCGAATCGGGTCCCACACCGGATCGATCCTGAGACGTGGCAGTGAAGTTTCCCACCCCGCGGGAATCGAGAGCAAATAACGCAGCGTTTTCACCCCGGCGGCGCGGGATTACCGAAGCCGTCGCCGTGCAGACTAACGACCTGGCGCATTCGATCGCCTCCTCCCAGCTCACGTCGCTCACCGGGAATGACCGGGCAGACGTCGGTCGCGCCCATTCGCGGATGCGCGCTCTTCTGTTTGCGCATGTCGATCAGCTCCGCGGCCTTTTGAATTCCACGAAACGCGGCTTCGACCGCGGCGTCCGGAGCGCCCGCGAACGTTACCACCGTCCGGTTCGTGCTCGCTCCCGGATCAACATTCAACAACAAAACCCCTTCAACAGATTTGATCGCCGCCGTGATCTGCCGAATCACATCGAGGTCTCTTCCCTCGGAAAAATTCGGCACACACTCGATGATTTTTTGCATACGACCCCCTCGTTCATTACTAGCATATCACCTCTGGCTGACCAAAATATCCGCGCCCGCCCCATGAGACTCGGGCCGCATTTCTCGCTCGCGTATTGCTTTTCACAAATTCTGGTAATACCATCAGGTATGCCAACGATTACCGTAAAACTTTCAAGGCCTGAATTTTCGCGGCTAGAGGCCGTGGCTGCTGCGTCGAGACGGAGCAAGTCGGAGATCGTCCGCGAAGCACTGGCCGCTGCCCCTGGGAATTCCACATCGCTACTGGACGCGATGCGGCCTTACGTCGGCAAGCTTTCCGGCCCGGGCGACCTCTCATCTAACAAAGCCCGAATGAAGGGATATGGCGCATCGCGTTCTCGTTGATGCGGGGCCGATCGCGGCGTTGCTCGACCGCCGCGACACTCACCACGAATGGGCGAAGCAACAAGTCGCACACCTGCGTCACCCACTGGTCACGTGCGAAGCCGTCGTCTCTGAAGCGTTTTTCCTCCTCGCCCCTGTTCGCGCCGGGACGGGTACATTTGCCGGTTTGCTCAGGGATCAACTCGTTCGGGTCGATCCGGACTTCTTGTTCTGCGATAATCTGCCCGAAATTCTCGACCAGATGGAGCAGTACAAGAATGTGCCGATGTCCTTTGCTGATGCTTGTCTCGTCCGCATGACAGAAATCGAACGAGATTCCAGCGTCTTCACAACTGATCGCGACTTTCTCACTTACCGGCGTAATCGGCGTGAACGAATTCCACTCATCAGCCCATTCTGAACTGCCGCAAAGGTCTAATCATGAGAAAGTCGAAAGACGTCCTAGCTGTTTTTCTTTTGGCGGAAAACGCGACACCGCCGTGCGCGTCTCACCCGCTGGAAAGAGGCCGCGCTTCACGCACCGGAACGAAGCGAGTGGCACGCGTCTGAGTAATCCGCTATCTCGTCACTCGTCACTATCGTACGAGATTCGGTTCATGATTTCGTTTATAAGCACGTTGCCAGTCCGGCTCGGATCCAGCGTACCAACCGCGCGCAAGATCGACAAGCAGCAGCCGCCTCGTATCGCCGCTCACGTCGAAGGTGCCGACAAATCAGTTGCCCAGAGCAGGTGATGCACGCGAAAATCACGCGATAGTTTCTCCCGGCCTGTCTGAGCAATGAATGATTCTATTTCAATGAACGACGCCGTGATTCAGCGGTTGGTCCTCCGGCTCTGCAAATGTTCTTTTGATGGCGAGCTTTTCGATGCCGCAAATTCAGTGTTGGAGCTTCGATTGCATTTATCCGAGAGACATCAGGCCGAAATCTGCCGATTTCATCAGGTCGCACCGCTAATTCGGGGACGATTAGATTTGAGACAGCAGTTCAGCCCGATCCCATTCGGCCGGAAGTTCTGCTGCGATCTGTTTGATTCTGCGCTCGACAAGCGATCGCACTTTCTGAGCCGCTTCATGAAACGTAACTGTGAGAGTGTCGCGGTGGAGATTGATCACGGCCGCACTGAGCATTTCAAATACTTCAATCGCGCGCTTGCGGCTGCATGGGGATGTCGATCTTGTTATTGGCAGCAAAATCGATCGCGCGGGAATAACCGGCGTCCGCGTGCCGGATGACGCCCATCCCCGGATCGCTCGTCAGGACACGCTCGAGGCGTCGCTTCGCGTTATCTGTGCCGTCGGCGACCACCACCATTCCGGCGTGTTGGGAATAACCGATGCCGACGCCGCCGCCATTGTGAATCGAAATCCAGGAAGCACCCGCCGCGGTGTTGACCAACGCGTTGAGCAAAGGCCAATCAGCGATCGCATCGCTGCCGTCGATCATTCCCTCGGTCTCACGGTAAGGTGACGCGACCGAGCCGGCATCGAGATGATCGCGCCCGATCACGATCGGCGCGCTGATCTCACCGCGCCTCACGAGTTCGTTCATGGCCACGCCGAATTCCGCCCGCGCGCCGTAGCCGAGCCAGCAGATCCGGGCGGGCAAGCCTTGAAATTGAATCCGCTTGCGAGCCAATTTCATCCAGCGGGCGAGCGTCTTGTCTTCCGGGAACAACTCGAGGGCCAGCTCATCCGTGCGCGCGATATCGGCCGGGTCACCGCTCAGTGCGACCCAGCGAAACGGGCCTTTCCCCTCACAAAAGAGCGGACGGATGTACTCCGGGACGAACCCGGGAATATCGAAAGCGTTTTCGCAGCCGGCCTTTTTAGCCTGCGTCCGGAGGTTGTTCCCGTAGTCGAACGTGATCGCGCCTTTCTTTTGCAAAGCCAGCATGGCCTCGACGTGCTGCGCCATCGCCGCCATCGACCGCTCGATATATTCATCCGGCTTTTCCGCGCGGAGTTGGAGCGCTTCCGCCAGCGACATTCCGTTAGGCACATAACCATTGAGCGCATCGTGCGCACTGGTCTGGTCGGTCAAAATGTCGGGCACGATTCCGCGCTGCACCA